>NZ_JACJEW010000013.1:0-110523 GCF_014164315.1 Pseudoalteromonas sp. SG44-1 | reverse complement strand
GCTGATAGCTGATAGCTGATAGCTGATAGCAAAATTATAACGGTTTATCCTATTTACAATCAAGCAGTTAAATGGATTTTATAACGATACTAGTTAATACTCGCGCGTTGTAGGTGAATATCGGCGTTGTTGAGTACGTAATAAGGCAGTATTTTGTTGCTACTGGCAACTACGCGTTTGCTGGTGATATCAATAATACGGGCATTTACTTCAACACCGTTGCTGCGGTAGATCAAGGTGCCTGATAACACATGGCTGGCGATGCGTTGATCCGCTAACTGCTCTATATCGCGTGAAAATACAAAGTCACCACGTGGGTTCATAGTTATTTGATCGGTGGTTTTAAAGTCAACAATACCATAACCAAATTTTTGCAGTTGATGAATAAAACTCTCTGATAACTGGTTGCCTAATTGGCTACTGTTATTAAGGCTGGCATCTAAATCTACAAATGAAGTAACGGCAATCGAGGTATCAAGCTCTGTTTGCATTGTGTCGACTAAGTCTAACGCCATTTGCTCTACATAATTAACCAGTGTTTTATGATGCTTGTTAGGAATAAACTGCGCACCACTATCTAATGGCTCGGCGTCGTTTAATTGTGCTTGTTGTAGTATTTGAGTAAGGTCATATCGGCTAGTCGTACTTTGTACAGGCTCAGCCGTATTATTGGTCATACTGCATGCGCTGAGAATGCTGATCATCCCCCCTACAGTTAATAACTTAGCGCTGTGGATTAGCTTACTCATCATCGGCCTCACTTACTCGCTTGTTTTAGCATTACGCCATCAGTGCGATAGCTGCTGTCGAGTGCATCAACAACGGATTGCGGAATAAACCCTTGTGCAGAGCCAACCACAGCCTTACTAGCTAAACCAATAATTCGGGCATTGACTAATACACCACCTTGGTGATTTACCATAGTGCCCGCCAGTACATAGTTAAAGTTTTGATCTTGGCTTAGCTCTAAATAATCGCGGCTAAATACAAAGTCGCCAGAGGGAGTAACACGCATGTAGTCGGTAGTTTTAAAGTCGATCACCGGTACACCAAAGCTGTGTAGCTCGTGCATAAAACTTTCGGCGATTTGATTACCTAACAATGTGCCGTCGTTGTAATCATCATCTAAAAAGATAAAGCTTGATACGGCCAGCGGCGTTTTGGTATTTACGTATTGTAAATTTTCAGCCATATCTTGCATTATGCCACGTACATAATGATTAATATTTTTACGTGTTGGGACTGTGACTTGGCTGCTATCGTTCATCACTGGAATATTGTTTTGATAAAATGTATTACTTTGCCCAGGAGCAGCAACCATTCTTTGATCACCCTCTAACTGCGCAGAGTTATCAGTTTGTGCTGTTTTGCCCGGTTCCATCATTTGCGCGCAACCAAAACCCAGTGGCAAACATAAAGTTAATATTAAGCGTTTCATGAGAGCTCCTAATTAGTATTCGCTGCGGTAAATATAACCGTCGCGCTGTTGTATTTTTTCATCGCCCCACATCACATTTATGGGGATCTCTGTACTGGCTGCAGATACAACGCGGCTATCTTGCGTATTTACCATACGGGCGTTAACTATATAGGCATGTTGTTGCCGTGTTAAGGTACCCGTGATAACAAAGTCAATATTCTGACGTTGGCGTAATTTGCTAATGTCGCGACTTAATATACCATCTGCGTTGCTGGCTAAATTAAGGTGTTTTTCAAGGCGATATTCAATAGTGTTATAGCCAAGTTGGGTAAACTGAGTAAGTAAGCTTTCTTGAATTTGCTGACTCAGCCCAGCGCCCTGCCCTTGTGCCAGCTCACTATCTAGCGCGTTGGCTAAGTAAAAGCTAGTAACGGCAATCCGTGCAGAGCTTTTAAACGGCCCTTGCACATGGCTCAATTGACTACTCAAGTCGCTCACATACTGATGCACAGTATAAGGTGCCATTGTTGCTTTTGGGGCATTGGTACTTGGTGCTGGCGGTTTTTCTTGCGTTAAACTACACGCAGTTAGACTCAGCAATAATAAACATAACAAAAGGCGCATAATTGCCATCCTCACTAAACATGGCAATAACAAAGCAAGTATTATGCCTATTTATAATTTTATTGGGTTATCGGTGTAGTGAGTCACCATGCAGTTGAGCTGTTGTAGCTTTAATTTATCACAATCAGCTTGGGCGTTTTTTTGATATTGGTATGCCCCGATTTTTAAGCGGTAATAAGTCATGCCTTTTACCTGAGCAGTTTCGACATTGGTGGTAAATTTATCTGACAATAAACTCGGTACTTTTTGTTGAATTGTTTGCCAGCTTGGAGCTAATTGCGATTGTTGAGTGACCGCAATAATTTGCAGCGCAAAAAGCGCGTTGTTAGTTATGTTTGACTGTGTTGCTATAGATTGCGCAGGCCTATCTAACGGTACTTGCTGTGATGCCAAGGCAGCAGATGAATGGCTCTTATTACCTGTGTTCTCGTCATCATTTGCTATCGCGGTTAACTGTGCTATCAATAAATTCAAATCACTTTCAATCAGTAATAATCGTTCAAGATCGGGTTTAATTGCTTGCCACTGTGCAGAGCTAGTTTGTAACTGTTGTAACTCTTGTTGCGTGATCTGTACATAGGTTTCATGATTAGTTTCAGCTGTGCTGCTGGTACTTTTTTGCGCGCTATCCGTCGTGCTGGTACAGCCAGATAATATAATTAAACTCATTATTAATACGGCTGATTGCATTACACTAAACGATTGTTTGATATTCATTGCTATTCCTTTAATGAAGTATTGTTCGTTGTTCGATATCACACTTCAATCTTTGTTTTATTAATGACTGACAAAGATCCGTAAATTCAGGCTGTACTTGCTTAGCGTATGCTAAGGCGAGTATGTACTTACTTTGCTGTTGATCATGAATATAAAACACGTCTTGCTGTTGTAATTTTAAGCGTGGGCTTATCAAACGTAAGTATGCCTTTAACATCATTAACGATGAAAAATTCCCCGCATTAACAATAGTCCCCGACACTTCTTCGAGTGATTTTAAAGTAAAATCAACCCCAACCAACACATCCCCTTTTGCTGATAAATCAACTGTTACTTGCTGGGTGTTTTTTAATGCTTTACGTTCTTTAAAGCTATCGTCAACCACAGCCCGATACTGCCCTGGCCGTAGGTCGGTAAACAAATAATAGCCATCATAAGCCGCTTGGGTGTTGGCAACTTCTTTATCGTTTTGATCTAACAAGGTTATTTTTGCATAAGGCTGCACATAAGTGTGATCGCCTTGCTGCTGATACACCACCCCTTCAATTTCGCTGGCGTTATTTAGCGGGTAATCCATGTATTCAATAAATCCTGCTCTTGGCGTGATTGAAAAGCCCTCATTGGCAGGCACAAAAAACGGATCGGGGAAGCTGTCTCTATCGAGCACAATATCTGTGGTGCGATTAGCTGGCATTGAGGTTAACAATGCAATGCCATTTTCATCGGTTATTGCTTGGCGATAATTTTGCAGCCCTTTTACTTTTATACCTGCAACACCTTGCTCGTCAGGATCCATAATGCCGTTGTTATTTTGATCTAAAAATACCCGTAACATTAATGTACCTGTCGTTGTTAAGCTTTGCTTAGACACAAAATAGTGATTGTTTTGTGTGTCATAACCAAGGCTGAATCGGCTATATACGCCAAGCTGCCAGTTATCTTCACTGTCGTAGTTTAGATTACTAGTGAGACTAAACTTATTGCTTTGCCAACTTAAGCCTAAATCAGCCGATTGAATATCATTAATACGAGAATCACGTAAGGTGACTTCTGCTTGCAGTTGACTGGTAATACTACGGTTAAACTCTGCCTCGTAGCTGGTGACTTCATTGATAGGAGATAATGTGTAATCAACACTAAAACGGCTATAAATACGACCCAAACGCCCTTGCAAACGTGTTGAGCCATACACTGATTCAACATTATTACTTTGTTGCCATTGTAATTGGTTGCTCAAAGCTAGGCCTGCAATCGCATAATTCAAACGGTTCTGTGCTTGCTTATAGATGCCTCGGTTATCTGATGTTTGATACAATAAATTGTTTTGGTAGTTTAGCCGCCCGTAACTGTTTTGCATCAACTCGCCTGCCATATCAAACTGATAGCTGTCGTATTTTTGTTTTAATTCATCGGTTCGATTCGTTGCGCTAAAAAGTAAAGATTGATCAGCAAATTGCGTGCGTGCTGTAAGTTCAAGCTCTTGTTCATGTTGATTATTTTTCTGGTAATCTAAGTTTAATAGCAGAGCGCTAGATAAGCTAAGGTTAGTCCCCAGTGACATGTGTTGTAGGTCGTCATGTGTTCTTTTTTGTGCCAATGCAGCGGTATATATCGAGAAGTCGTCTGTAATACCTTGCTCGTAGCGCCCTGCTATTTGCCAGCCCGTGCTGTCATTATTGAAGGCTGTATTGCCAAGCAATTTTTTACCCTGCTCAGAGACTGATAGTTCATAAAATCCTTCACCTTGTGCTAATTGGTTACTATCGATAAAATAATATTCGCTTTTTCGCTCGACCTGCCCTTGAGGACCATAAAAAATAAGCTCGAAGTTGTTCTCACCATAAAACAAATCAACATTATCAAAAATATAACGACCATCTGATAAGCTTAATTGCTGCGCAATCAATACGCCGTTACGATAAAGCTCAACGTCCCAGCCTAACTGAATCGGACCACTTAAATTAATACGGTTACTATCAAATTGTTGAGTCAGTCCGCGGTTTGAAAACTTAATACCACGACCATACTGACTGTTGTAACGGCTGCCAACTTGTGTGGCCGTTACATCACCAAACTCAACTTCACTGGCTGCTAACACTCCCAGTAATGAGCTTTGCGGGTCTTGCTTAGTAAATGTTAAACGCGAATCGCTGAGTAAATCGCCCTCGCGACCAGATAAAAAGTATTCGGCAGATAAATAAGCAAAGTCTTGTGCACCTAATAATGAGTAACTTGTTCTATTTTGATTTTTATCAGCACTGTAGTTTAATTGTAAATCAGCAACAGGTGATGAAAGCGCTTGATACGGGCTGGCTTTCCAAGGCAAGGTGGGCTTGGCATTACGATTCGAGGGGTTAAGCCTTCTACCATGGCGTTCTCGCTGTTGTTCAATTGGTAATAAGATGGCCGAACTTAACTCTATTTCTAAATCACCATAATCGACTGTAAATTGCAGCCCAAAAACCTCTTTTAACTGCGCCATTTCAATATACATGTCATCATCAATGCTAATATCAGCAGCCGTTAGTTCAAGCATACCTGCGTCAGTTATCAGTGTTGCAGGCAGGGTGCTGGCATCTAAAATGAAAGGCTGTTGATCTCGATACCAGCCTTGAGCAGAACGAGTTACAAGATCAACATCTATTCCAAATTGCAATATATCAGCTAGGCTACTAAGGCCAAGTTGAATACCCTGATCACTTTTTAAAGCGAACACTTCGCCTAAGTAGTAATCATTTAAAGACAACGAAAATAATAAAAACTCACCGCTTGCGATCCGCGGTTGGTTTGACGCAACAGGGCTGTTAACGCTAGGCTGAGAAGCTGTTGGTAAGTCGGTTAATTTAGCTTCAATCTTGCGAAGTGTTTTTAATGCATCATTCACAGTTACGTTATTAGTCGCGAATGCATTGTTACTAAGGCATAAACTTAGCCATAGTGTAATGCACTTTAGCCCTGTATTCTTGGTCATGAAGAGTTAAAGTTGCAGCATTTTTGGACTAATCGCTAAAGCATACTCGGCAAAATTTATGTCTTGATATTCATCTGCACCGATATATTTAAAAATAACAGTACCAGGCTTATCTAGGGTTTTATCACTAAATAAACTCAACATTACCTCGGCATTTTTTACATCCGAGTAAATACTTAAATTGCCAATTTCAGCGATAGCTTCCAGCTTAGCATTAGCATTTTGTTGATAAAACGCGGTTAATTTACCATAACTGCTAAAGTGAGTTTCACGATTGAGTTTTAATTTAAATTGTAGTCGTTGGTTGCCCTGGTTTTTAATCACTTGCGCTTGCTCAATGAGTACTTTTGGTACTTCAGCATGTTCACGAAGGATGACTGGAATACTGTAGCTCATGATCATATTAATTTTTATTGAACTCGTACTATTTGGGTTTTCATTTGGCAACGCCTGAAATAATAAATGCGAACGATATTCACCATCTGCTAACTGTTTTGGTTTTCGAATTGCAATTTTAACGGTTTGCTTTTCACCAGGCGCCAAACGCATTTGCTTTGGTGATAAGCGCGTCATCGGGCTTAAACTTGTCGCCGTCGGCTCAAGTAAGGTTACATACCCTCCGGTTGATGTGGATTGCTTTTCGCTCCACTGCACTCGGTAAGTTTTGTACTCGTGACTGGTGTTGATCACTGTGACCTTTGCAGTACGTTGACGCTCGTCAAAACTAATACGAGTAGGAGAAATAAGTAAATTCGCCATTACCGCCTGGCTAAAAAAACAAAAGCTTAAAAGCAGTATCACGGTTAATTTATTAAACATTTAAATCCTTAATAATCCACTGAAATTTCTAAGTTTGTGGTTGTTGAATAGTCGCCGTCAACATATTGTTTGCCGCTTGTATTTATTTCTAATTTACCACCAATAAATACATGCACTTCGCTAAACTCATCGCTTGTTGCGTCTTTAGGAAAGCCATTTAAGGTCACTCTAAAGTCGGCACTACTACTTCCTTTAGTATTGTGTTGCATAGTTGCAGGAGCCACTAAATTCATGGAAACTCGAGTGCCAGGGGGGATGTCAGTGAGTATCAGCTCAGCTGGGCGACCATCTTTAAGGATATAGATTTCGCCAGAGGTGCTAATCGAACCATCATCCTTGATAATTACAGAACCTATTTGATCACTTTTAAGAATAACTAAGGTGCCAAAATCAAGCGCTTGTTGCTCTATACTCGCGGCTCTTGTTGACTGTGAATACAGTATTGAAAGCATCGCAAATAACAACAAAAAACGCATGATTAAATTAATAAGCAACTTCTAATTGAAAAGTGCCTGTATACTCAGTATCTCGGTACGCTTCGCTAGAAATTGTTGATGCTGTAGAAAGAGTTGCACCAATATTAAACGATACACTGCCATCACCGTCAGCAGTTAAATTAGGCGTCACTGATGAATAATAAGCGTTTGCATTTGGACCGCTAGTGATAAAGTATGTCCAAGTACCAACCGTAAAGTTTGGCTCATTCAAACCTTGGCCATTAGAGCTCAGGGTTGTTGCTGTTGGGTTAGTAATTGATAAACGAGCATTTGGCACTACTTCCGATACTGTAAAAGATGCAGGCGAACCTTGCTCTATTATTGAAATAATCGCAGGTGCGTTATCAGTTCTAGACGATACAGGACTTGCTGTAGGCTCAGGGTTTATAACCAATGTAGCTTGGTTAACACCGTCTGGATCTGCAACCGCTCGAATTGTACCAAAATCTAAGTCATTTCCTTTGGTTAAAACGACAGTATTTTGCACTTTAACTTTCGCATCAAAGCTTTCGGTTGTTGCATAAGTCGCGAATGAGCTTGCTGTAACTGCTGCTGCCAGAAGAGTTAAAGATAATTTCATATTAAATCCTTATAAGTGATGGGACATTACCCTATGTTGCCCCTATCTTAGATATTATCGACACTCAGAACAATTACTTTAAGCTTAATTACTGAAAAATCAGAAAAATAGCTTATTTAATTACAAAGGCTGACCAACAAATGGGGCACTCAGGCATTTTTGGCCTAAATTTTGTGCTAATGAACAAAATAGATTGGCCTCGGTATAATTTTGAAATGGCCCAACTCGTAACCCATACAAGGTAACGCCTTTATTGTGACGCTCTGTCATTACAAAATCTAATTGGCTAAATGCCTGCGGATATTGTTGCTGCAACCTTGCTATTTGCGTTCTCACTCTTTGCGGTTTTAAATACAGCCCAAGTTGCGCGCCTGGCAGTGAGTTGCCATACAGTGGCAGAGGGCGGTTTTCGATAGTTTTTGAGGAGTTAGCAGTATCAGGGATCTGTATTTTTTCAGCATAATGAGCCACCGTAACATTATCTTCGCGAAGCACCGCTGGGTTTTCTGCAATATCAGTTTGAGAGGAAAGTGCCATTATTAATAGTTGCAAGTCTTCCTCCATCGCAGCTAAACGAGTAATACTCTCTTGTTGCGAGTGCCATTGCTGAACATACTCTTTGACTTGTTGATCAGAAATTAATGCAGGCTGCTGTTCCACCGGGTTAGCATTAATACTACTGCACCCACTAAGCCAGACAGTTGCTGTAACCAACACTGTGGTATACCAAGCTTGCTTTTTAAAACACATCATCTGTTAGCATCACAAAATAAATAATGCCATATTATAAGCAAAGTCAGTGCCAGTTTCAGGATTTTTAAGCAATAAAAAAGTGCCACTAAGGCACTTTTATAAGTTAGGCTCAATAAATGAGCTTAAACTAAGGTTTTAATAAAATCACTTAGCTCATCTTTAAATTCATCACGACGCAGTGCAAATTCAATAGTGGCTTTTAAATAGCCCAACTTACTACCGCAATCATGACTACGCCCTTTTATCGCATAAGCAGCAACAGATTCTTTTTCCATTAGCATCGCAATTGCATCTGTTAACTGAATTTCGTCGCCGGCGCCTGCGGGAGTTTTTGCAAGTAATGGCCAAATATTTTTACTTAGCACATAACGACCTACCACAGCCAAATTTGATGGTGCGCTATGCACAGGAGGTTTTTCAACCATATTAAGGATCGCTGCGCTTTGCCCTTGTTCAAGCTTTACGTCGCCTAAATCGACCACACCAAACTTATCAACATCCTGCATAGGCACAGGCTCAACCATTATTTGGCTCTCACCGTTTGTATTAAAGCGAGTAATCATTTCAGCTAAATTATCTTTTTTAAGATTACTTTCAACATCATCTATGATCACATCAGGTAAAATAACCACAAACGGTTCGTTACCAATAATTGGCGCTGCACAGTTGATTGCGTGCCCTAAGCCTTTTGCTTCACCTTGGCGAACGTGAATAATTGTCACATCTTTAGGGCAAATAGCTTGTACTTCAGCAAGTAACTGACGCTTTACCCGCTTCTCTAGCGTTGCTTCTAGCTCAAAACTGGTATCAAAATGGTTTTCAATCGAGTTTTTACTCGAGTGAGTCACTAATACAATTTCTTTAATACCCGCAGCAACCGTTTCATTAACTACATATTGAATCAAGGGTTTATCTACAACAGGTAACATCTCTTTTGGAATAGCTTTAGTAGCTGGCAACATACGGGTGCCAAGTCCTGCGACTGGGATCACTGCTTTCATTATTCTCTCCTTAAAACTATGATGCTTATTAATTGTTACACTGAAAACGGGTATTTAATTGCTTCATGGCATTGATAGCCATTTACCTCAAAGTCATCACGGGTGACCCACGTTTCGATATCTTCGAGTGATTTAATATTTGGATTAATCGTCAACGTCGGTGATGCAAATGGCTCACGCTGTAACTGCACATCACGCATTAATTCCAGTTGGTTCTCATAAATATGGGCATTAACGATTTTATGGTATGCCTTACCTGCTTTGTGGCCAGTGATCTGCGCGACCAGTGCAAGCAATACAAAACATTGAATTTGATTGAAATTCAAACCAAGTGGCACATCACAGCTGCGCTGATACGAGGTTAAATAAAGCGTATCGCCAAGAAGCGAAAAAGTATGCGTGTGCATACATGGGCGCAAACACCCTAACTCAAACTCACCCGGATTATAAAAAGTGATGATCTCGCCTCTGTCATCTACACCATTTTTAAGATTATCAATGACCTTTTTTAGCTGATCTAACGGTGTGCCATCAGGGCGTCGCCAATCACGAGCTTGTACGCCATATACACGGCCCATATCATCTTCACCTTTACGGTTCGGATTATTTAACCATGCTTGGTTTTCATTAGCGTTAGCATCCCAAGTCATACAACCTATGTCGCGAAATTGCGCAGCACTGCTATAACCACGTAAATAACCCAACAGCTCTGCGATGGCCGCTTTATAATAACTTTTACGGGTGGTGATCATTGGGAACTTGTTGTTCGCAACGTCGTATTCAAGCTCCGCATTAATGACTGTTAAACAACGCGTTCCTGTACGTTTATTCTCAACCCAGATACCTTCATCAACAATGCGCTGACATAACTCTAAATATTGTTTCATTATTCGCTTCTTTTTTATGCTTTACTGGCAACAGCAGGCTGTGGCTTTTTGTATGCCCATATTATCAAACCAAGACCAGCAATGACCATTGGCAATGACAATATTTGACCCATTGATATAAAATCAGCAAACAATCCTAGTTGTGCATCTGGTTCGCGCACATATTCAACGCAGAATCTAAATACCCCATAGCATAGTAAAAATAATCCGCCGACACTACCCGCTGGACGTGGCTTTTTAGTAAACACATACAAAATAATAAACAGCACGAAACCTTCTAAAAAGGCTTCATACAACTGTGAAGGATGACGCGCCAATGGCCCACCATTTGGGAATACCATAGCCCAAGGCACATCGGTAGTTCTGCCCCATAATTCGCCGTTAATAAAGTTACCAATACGTCCAGCTAAAAGACCAACCGGCACTAGCGGTGCAACAAAATCACCCACTGCAAGTAACTGTTTTTTACGTGTCCAGGCAAACACACAAATAGCGGTTATCACCCCTAAAGTGCCACCGTGGAAAGACATACCACCTTGATCGATTCTAAATAAATACAGTGGATTTTCTAAAAAGTAACTAAATTGATAAAACAGTACATAGCCAATCCGACCACCCAGAATAACCCCTAACATACCGTAGAACAGTAAATCACTGACCTCTTCTTTCGTCCAACCCGAGCCTGGTTTAGTTGCTTGCCTATTTGCCCACCACATCGCAAAAGCAAAACCAATTAAATACATTAAACCGTACCAACGTACGCTAAGAGGACCGACAGTGAAAATGATCGGATCGATCTCTGGAAATTCAAGAGCCATAAAATTAAACCTTAACTAAAAACCATTTGAAGCGCGATGATAATCAGTAACACCGCGAACACTTTTTTTATCGTTGAAACGGGTAAATAATGCGTTGCTTTGGCTCCTATTGGTGCCATAAACCACGAGGTTATTACTATACCTAATAATGCCGGTAAATACACAAAACCTGCAAAGCCATGTTGTAAATCGGTTACTTGCCAACCGGCGCTGATATATCCCACAGAGCCAAATAGCGCAATCACAATGCCACATGCTGCCGCGCAGCCTATGGCTTTTTTAATATCAACTGAAAAATAGTGCAGTAGCGGCACAATCAATGCGCCGCCACCAATACCAATCAAACCTGATAATCCGCCCATCACTGCGCTAATAGCGCCAATAACTGGGCCACTTGGCATAGGTTTGACCGCGACAGGCTTATTACGAGCAGACAACACCATACGAGCAGCAATAAACACCACACTAACAGCAAAAACGATGCGTAATAACTGTTCTGGAATTAAACTCGCGGCAAAACCACTGATCAGAGCACCAAGTCCAACGCCAGACATAACCCAAGGCGCAATTTCCCATGGCACATTTTGATTTTTATGGTGTGCTAATGCAGATGACGTTGAAGTGAATAAAATAGAGGCAAGCGAGGTAGCAATCGCAATAACCAGTACATGATCAACCGCAACAACATTAAAATGCACTAATAATGAACTCAGTACTGGCACAATAATTAATCCACCGCCAATGCCTAATAACCCAGCTAAAAAACCAACCACACAACCTAATAGCGCGCAGCTGATAATCAGGATAACTAAATCATGCATCGTACACTCTTATAAAATTGGATTTATTATATGCATATACTAATCGATTATATCGAATCTTTACAGCACTCGTTTTGGTAATACCAATCGTGTTAAGTTATTAGCCATTTATAGCGACAGATAAATAGAGTGATAACAAGGCATAAATTTCGACATGTAGTTGTTCTACTTGAGAAATTTATAACGCAGTTAGCGCTTTATTTGGCACGCTAGAATGGTTAAATATTTAAGTCGATTGGTATAACTAAGAAGCCTGATTTGGGGTATAAAATAATTCACCAAGTTGATGCTCAATCATAAAATTACGCGTTAACCTAAGTACTTGTTTTGCAGTAGATTGTGCTAAACACTCCGCCAGTAATGTTTCCATATCGCTGGCTTTTAAACGTCTTAATACCCATTTAACTTTACTTAATGATGAGTAGTTCATACTCAAGCGACGATACCCCATCGCAATCAGCAGTATTGCACCTTCAGGATCGCCACCTAATTCACCACATAAACTAAAGGACATCTCATATTGCTGACACTCTTTCGCAACTTTTTGCAGTACTCTTAATACCGCTGGATGATAGGGATTAAATAAATCAGCAACACGCGCATTCGAACGATCGACGGCAAGTAAGTATTGCGTCAAATCGTTACTACCTACAGAACAAAAATCTACTTTCTTAGACCATTCAGGGAGCATAAATACACTTGAAGGGACTTCTAACATTACGCCAATCTCTGGGCGTTCAATGGCTTGCTCTGGGTATTTTTCTTCCAGTTCAAAATAGGCTTGCTCTAACAATGCTAAAGATTCATCAACCTCTTCGGTACCGCTTATCATTGGCAGCATAATTTTTAAATTACCTAAACCAATGTTTGCTTTAACCATGGCTTTGAGCTGGTCTAAAAAGATCTCTGGGTGGTCCAATGTGACACGAATACCCCGCCAGCCTAAAAATGGGTTTTCTTCTGTAATATCAAAGTAATCAAGTGCTTTATCACCACCAATATCAAGCGTACGCATCACTACAGGTTCTGGATGATAACTGGCTAATACTTCGCGATACCAATTCTCTTGTTCTATTTGTGATGGAAACTGGCCTTTTTGCATAAACCAGGCTTCAGTTCGGTATAAGCCAACGCCATCACAGACTTTGGTGTTAGCTTTTTCAGTATTGAGTTCCAAACCAGCATTGAGCAACAAACTAATATGCTCGCCATCTAATGTCACTGCATCGCATTCTTGCTCAGCCACAAACTTGTCGTTTAATAGACTTTCTTGGTGCTGTAATTGTAAATATTCATCTTGTAGCATTTGCGAAGGCGAAATATATAATCGCCCTGCGTATGCATCTAAAATCATTGGTTTACCATCAAACTGCAATAGCGGTAAATCTTCAATACCCCAAATTGCAGGGATCCCCATAGCACGGGTTAAAATTGACGCATGACTATTTGCCGCACCGTTAACACTTACTACGCCAACTAAATGGCCTTTAGGCACTTCTGCAAGCATGGCTGGGGTTAAAGTATTAGCGATCAGTACTGTATCTTTAGGATAACTTTTTACGGCGTGTTCAGTATTGACGAGATGATGCAGTACGCGCAGGCCGATATCTTTAACATCAACCGCACGCTCTTTGATATAGGGATCCTGCATTGCATTGAATTGCGAGATCAATCGTTCGATCACAATTTTCAATGCACTTTTTGCACACCAGCCTTCTTGCAGTTGTGCTTCAACATTCTGCCCTAAACTTTTTGCATCCAGTAGTTGCTGATACACCTCAAACACTGCCAACGCTTCTTTAGGGATAGAATCGCTAAGAGTCATCGACAAGGTGTTAAATTCTTTGCGGGTTGCAGCAACAGCTTGAGTAAATAAGCGGCGTTGCTCAGTACAGTTATCGTCTTTTTTTAATTCTATCGATTTAAAGTCAAGTTTCGGCAGAATAACAAACGCCTGCCCTATCGCAATTCCTGGCGCGCTAGAAACCCCTTTTAGCACCGAGGTCTGATGAGAAAACTCATCTTGGCGTAGTACTTCTTTGATTTCTGCATGGGCTAATTGCGACGCTAGTTGCGCAGATAACGTAATTAAAAAGGACTCTTCATCTTGACTAAATACACGGGCAATTTTCTGTTGTACAACAATAACGCCCAGCACTTTTTTTTGATGAACTACAGGCACAGACAAAAATGCGTTGAAGCCTTCTTCATTCACTTCAGGAGAGAGTTTAAAACGCGGGTGAGACTTGGCAAAGGCAATATTAATAGGTTCTTCTCGTTGTGCTACTAAGCCAACTAAACCTTCGGTAAAACCGATTCTAAACTTACCCACGGCTGCGGGATTAAGCCCTCTGGTTGCCATTAATACAAAATTATCTTGACTGTAATCAGCAAAATAAATGGAGCAGCACTCAGTTTTCATGGCATCTTTCACCATTTCAACAAAACATGCTAGCGCACTATCCAAACTCGCTTGTTGCGAAACGGACTCTGCAATAGCTCTGAGTGTAGCCAGCATAATACTGCTCCTTTATATTATTTACCTTTATGGCGCCACGTATCTTTGGACTGTTCACGTTTATTAAAAGGCATCGCAAAGGGTGCGAATTCTTTCATAACACGGCGATAAACATCGCGTTTAAACGATACAACTTGCCTTACCGGATACCAATAACTTACCCACCGCCAATCATCAAATTCCGGATGATGTGTTTTTAGTAAGTTGACGTCTTCGTCTTTACAACGCAGTTTCAATAAAAACCATTTTTGCTTTTGCCCAATACACACCGGACTGGAGTCTCGGCGGATCAAACGCTTGGGCAATTTATAACGTAACCAATGTTTTGAACTTGCGACAATTTCTACATCTTCAGGGCGCAAGCCGACTTCTTCGTGTAATTCACGAAACATGGTCTGCTCTGCTGTTTCGCCACTATCAACACCACCTTGAGGAAACTGCCAAGAATGCTGACCATAACGTCTGGCCCAAAAGACCTGTCCCTGATTATTGCAAATTACAATTCCGACATTGGCACGAAAACCTTCGGCATCAATCACCTTAGTGCCTCATTTGTAAGTCGATTTTTAATGATTGTTCCACATTACCTGCAATACGGCAAACAATATTCAGAGTTTTACGCATCTTACTCACAGCTTGTGCATAACTTTAGTTTATACAGCTCATTTTGCAAACAAATCCACAATAACAGATCCAATAACTTGCCTTTTCCACAGTTTCTGTGGATAACATTGTTCATAGTTATGTATTTATCCCAACAAGTTTTCAACACAGCTTAAAGGCTTTACAAATTCAACAGTTAAAAACCATTAAATTCAATACATTAAGCTTAAAGTCAGCAAGTTTCACCTTGTCTAAAAACACAGCGAACTATCACTGGACAAAAAACACCCAAACGCAAAGATATCCACGGTTAAACTCTTTTGCTATCATGAGTAGTGAATTTATACAACCAAATAACTCGCTATGAAACCGATAAAACCACATTCAATCAATGAATTAATGCAACGTGTTAGCAACATTGCAGGACTGACATTAGGCCAATTAGCAAGTCATTATCAGTTTAAAACACCTGAGCATTTATTAAAGGAGAAAGGCTGGACGGGGCAATTGATTGAATATGCATTAGGTGCTACAGCAGGTTCCAAACCTACCCCTGATTTTGAAGAGCTCGGGATTGAACTTAAAACGCTACCAATCTCATATAAAGGCAAACCATTAGAGACCACTTTTGTGTCTGTGACACCGTTATTGAATGTCACAGGTATGACATGGCAGCAAAGTAATGTGCGTAAAAAACTCAATCATGTCTTGTGGCTACCCATACTAGGCGAGCGCGACATTGTGCCATTTGATAGAACCATTGGTAGTGGCTTTTTATGGCAACCCTCAGCAGAGCAAGATGCGCAGTTACAGCGAGACTGGGAAGAACAAATGGAGCTGATAGCACTGGGACGTGTTGATGAGATCTCAGGGCATTTAGGGGATGCGATGCAAATTCGCCCAAAAGCAGCTAATAGCAGAATAGTCACCGATGCCATCGGTCCAAACGGGCAAATTATTAAAACCCTACCCCGAGGTTTTTATTTAAAAACCAGCTTTACAGGGCAGATTTTGAAGCAGCAATTTCAGCTTTAACGCCTAAAAATGCGCGAGATAAACTCGCGCCTACAAGGCACTTAAATAAAAATCCCCGCATTTGCGAGGATTTTTCAAAAGTTTAAATCAGCTTCTTATAAAAGAATTACTGACCTTTAACTTCTTTAAGACCATTAAAAGGTGCTTTAGCGCCTAATTGCTCTTCAATACGTAGCAATTGGTTGTACTTCGCTACACGATCAGAACGGCTCAATGAACCTGTTTTGATTTGACCAGCTGCAGTACCCACTGCTAAATCAGCAATTGTTGAATCTTCAGTTTCGCCTGAGCGATGAGAAATAACAGCAGTGAAACCAGCGTCTTTAGCCATTTTGATTGCAGCTAACGTTTCAGTTAGTGAACCAATTTGGTTAAACTTGATTAAGATTGAGTTAGCAATACCGTTGTCGATACCACGCTTTAAGATCTTAGTGTTTGTCACGAATAAATCGTCACCAACTAATTGGATCTTATCGCCAAGTAGTTTTGTTTGGTGTGCAAAGCCGTCCCAATCAGACTCATCAAGGCCATCTTCGATAGACACGATTGGGTACTGTTCAGTTAGATCTTTTAAGAAGTAGTTAAACTCTTCTGAGGTGAATTTTTTACCTTCGCCTTTAAGGTCGTAGATATTTGCTTCTTTGTCATAAAACTCAGACGCAGCACAATCAAGTGCTAGAGTAATGTCTTTGCCTAACTCGTAGCCTGCATTAGCAACAGCAACTTTAATTGCTGCAAGTGCCGCTTCGTTAGAGGCAAGGTTTGGTGCAAAACCACCTTCATCACCCACTGCGGTTGAATGACCATCAGCTTTAAGTACTTTGGCAAGGCTGTGGAATATTTCTGCACCCATGCGAAGCGCTTCACGGAAGTTGGCAGCGCCAACTGGCTGGATCATGAATTCTTGAATATCAACTGAGTTATCAGCATGCTCACCACCATTGATGATGTTCATCATTGGTAACGGCATAGAATAAACACCTGGTGTACCGTTTAAGTCAGCAATGTGCTCATAAAGCTCTACTTTTTTAGATTGTGCAGCAGCTTTTGCAGTTGCTAATGACACTGCTAAGATTGCATTTGCACCTAATTTTTCTTTATTTTCGGTACCATCTAAATCTAGCATTACTTGGTCAACAGTGCTTTGCTCTAGTGCATTTTGGCCAGCTAAGGCTGTCGCGATTTCATTATTAATAAAACCAACCGCTTTTAATACACCTTTACCTAAGTAACGTGCTTTATCACCATCACGTAATTCTAGTGCTTCGCGAGTACCTGTTGATGCACCTGATGGTGCAGCAGCGCGGCCCCATGAACCGTCAGCTAAATGAACATCAGCTTCTACAGTTGGGTTACCACGCGAATCCATAATTTCGCGACCGATCACTTTTACGATATTTGACATCTTGATTCCTCTTTTCCCAAAATGGTGAGTCTACTCCGACTTTATTAATTTTCCTTAATGCCGTCGACTTTGAAAACAAATAAGCCGTGCATAGTGCACGGCTTATTCATATTACGATGACGCTTTTTGATGAATATGCGCAGCGGCAACAAACCCTTCAAATAGCGGATGACCATCACGCGGTGTTGAGGTGAATTCCGGGTGGAATTGAGCCGCAATAAACCACGGGTGATCTTTATTCTCGATGATTTCAACTAGCTTCTTATCTTCCGATAAACCAGTGAAACTCAAGCCAGCTTTTTCAAGCTGTTCAACAAAATTATTGTTTACTTCGTAACGATGACGATGACGTTCAACAATCTCATCACTACCATATACTTCACGTACTTTTGAGCCTGGTGTTAAATGACATTTTTGTGCGCCTAAACGCATAGTGCCACCTAAATCAGATTTTTCGCTACGTGTTTCAATGTTGCCTTCAGCATCTAACCATTCTGTGATCAAACCAACCACAGGGCTTGACGAGTTAGCATTAAACTCGGTTGAGTTTGCATCTAATAAGCCTGCAACATTACGTGCATACTCAATTAGCGCAACTTGCATACCTAAACAGATACCAAGGTAAGGTACTTTATTTTCACGGGCATATTTTGCCGCTAAAATTTTACCTTCAACACCGCGACCACCAAAACCACCAGGAACTAAAATAGCATCAAGGTTAGCTAATAACTCAGTACCTTTACTTTCAACATCTTGTGAATCAACATATTGAATGTTTACTGTTAAACGATTTTTAAGACCTGCATGTTTAAGTGCTTCGTTTACAGATTTATAGGCATCAGGTAGTTCAATGTATTTACCAACCATACCGATAGTCACTTCACCCGTTGGGTTTGACTCTTGGTATAACACTTGTTCCCACTCAACTAAATCAGCTTCAGGGCAATCAAGATGGAAGCGACGACATACAAAGTTATCAAGCTCTTGCGATTTTAATAGCGCAGGAATTTTATAAATGCTGTCTACATCAGGTAATGAAATAACCGCTTTTTCTTCAACGTTAGTAAAAAGAGCAATCTTTGCACGTTCGTTATTTGGTAATTTACGATCTGAACGGCAGATAAGAATATCTGGTTGAATACCAATCGAGCGTAACTCTTTAACAGAATGCTGTGTTGGTTTGGTTTTCACTTCACCCGCAGGGCCTAAGAATGGCACTAACGTTAAGTGAATAAACAATGCGCGCTCACGGCCAATCTCTGTGCCAAGCTGACGAATTGCTTCTAAGAATGGTTGTGACTCAATATCACCAACCGTTCCACCAATTTCAACGAGTGCCACATCATGGCCTTCAGCACCGTCATAAACACGTTGCTTAATATCGTTGGTAATATGTGGAATAACCTGAATTGTTGCACCAAGGTACTCACCACGACGCTCACGACGCAGCACATCTTCATATACACGACCTTGTGTGAAGTTGTTACGGCTTGTCATTTTGGTACGGATGAAACGTTCATAGTGACCTAAATCAAGATCGGTTTCAGCGCCGTCTTCGGTGACAAATACTTCACCATGTTGAATTGGGCTCATTGTGCCTGGGTCAACGTTGATATAAGGATCCAGCTTTAAAATGGTAACATTTAAACCACGGGCCTCTAAAATAGCTGCCAACGATGCTGCTGCAATACCTTTACCCAACGAGGAAACAACCCCGCCGGTAACGAAGATAAATTTTGTACTCATGCGAACCCTAGAATATCAGGAATTAAAAGGAAAAATATAGAATCAAGACGGGGCGAAATTATAGCAAAGGCACTGCCATCAATCCAGCGAAAGTTAGTAATTCTCTGCACAAAAAACGCACTCAGCGTTTCGCATTATTTACTGCTGCTTTTTTATCGCATCCCATGCGGCATCCATTTCAGCAAGGGTTGCTGTATCAAGCGATTGCCCACGCTCACATAAATAGGCTTGTACTTTTTCAAATCGCGCTGAAAACTTATCGTTGGCGCTACGTAATAATTGCTCTGGGTCACGTTTAATATGCCGTGCTACATTAACTGTAGCAAACAATAAATCGCCGATTTCTTCTGCGCTGTGTGCTGAAAATGGATCAACGGCTAACGCTTCTTTTACTTCATCAACTTCTTCAGCCACTTTATCTAATGCACCATGATAACTAGGCCAATCAAAGCCTAATCCTGCAACCCGCTGCTGAATTTTTTTGGCTTTACTCAAACTAGGCAGATTTGCAGGTATATCTTGCCATAATGTGTTGCTCTGCGGTTCAGCTTTTGCTGCCCGCTCCTGTGCTTTTATGGTTTGCCACTGCTCACTGAGTTGTTGTTCAGTCAGCCCTTGCTGATCGGCAAATACATGTGGATGGCGACGCACTAACTTATTATTTAGCCCAGCCATTACATCATTAAAATCAAATAACCCTTGCTCTTGTGCCAATTGCGCATAAAAAATCACTTGAAAGAGTAAATCACCCAGTTCATTTTTGAGCTCACCGAAATCACCTTTTTCAATGCAATCGGCTACCTCGTATGCTTCTTCTAAGGTATGCGGTACGATGGATGTAAAGTCTTGCTTTAAATCCCACGGGCAGCCTGTTGCTGGATCACGTAATTTAGCCATAATGGCTAATAACTCAGTTAAGGTATTCGTCGAGGTATTAGTTGTCTGGTTCATTTACATTCCTAGTGACTACGTTTTGCTTCATGCACGCCTTCGATTTGATCTAATTTTGATAGTAATCGATTGGTACTTGATAAATCATGTACTTCCACTTGCATGGTAAACAACGCTAATTGGCGGTCGTCTACGGTTTCCATATTCATATTCAGCACATTAACTTTTTCATTGGCCAGTACCGAACTAATATCACGTATAAGCCCAGCTCTGTCACTTGCTTCAATTTTAATACACAGAGCATAAGAGCCGTTAATTTCGTCTGACCAACTAACCGCAATAACACGCTCAGGGTGTTGTGTTCTTAGATTATGAAAAGAATCACAGTCAGTCCTATGCACACCTATGCCACGCCCTTGCGTGATATAACCGATTATTGACTCACCAGGAACTGGGCGGCAACATTTAGCCACATGGCTCATTAAACTACCAACCCCATCAACCACGATACCATTTTTATCACCGCTGATTTTAGTCGGGTTCTTAAAGCGGATGACGGGCTCGTCATCAGAGCGATCCGTGATAAAATTCAGCAACTGATTTAAACGCACATCGCCGGCGCCAATCGCAACCATTAAGTCATCTAACTCTTTAAAGTTATAGCGAGTAATAGCCGGCTCTAAGTTTTTGTAGGTCAAATCGAGCTTTTGCAATTCGTTATCTAGAATTTCTTTACCAGCACTGAGATTTTTATCGCGATCGAGTTGTTTAAACCAGTGGTGTATTTTCGCTCTCGCGCGGGATGATTTAATATATCCCAGTGATGGATTTAACCAATCGCGGCTAGGATTAGGTTGTTTTTGGGTTAAAATTTCAACCTGATCGCCGGTGTGTAATTGATGGGTAAAAGGCACGATTTTGCCAAATACTTTTGCACCAATACAACGATGACCGACATTTGAGTGAATATAATAAGCAAAATCCAGTGGTGTTGCGCCCAGCGGTAAATCAAAAATATCGCCACGGGGAGTAAAAATATACACCCGATCTTCGACCACTTGATTTTTTAGCTCTTCGGCTAAATCGCTGCCATCAACCACCTCTTCTTGCCATTGCAATAATTTACGCAACCAGCTAATTTTTTGCTCATACCCAGAGCCACGCCCAGGTAACGCCCCTTCTTTATACATCCAGTGCGCAGCGACTCCGAGTTCAGCATCTTGGTGCATCGCGTGGGTACGAATTTGGATTTCAACCGTTTTGCCTTCTGGGCCAAATACTACGGTATGAATGGATTGATAACCATTTTGTTTAGGGGTGGCAATATAATCATCAAATTCTTTATTTAGATGACGCCAATTGGTGTGTACGATCCCCAGCGCACCGTAACAATCTTGCAATTCATCCACCACAATACGCATGGCGCGAATATCAAATAACTGGTCAAACTCGTAATTCTTTTGCGCCATTTTTTTGTAAATACTGTAGATATGTTTTGGCCGACCATATACCTCGCCTTTAATACCTGCTTGAGCCAGTTTAGTTTTAACTTGCTCAACCATATCTACCATATAAGCTTCGCGACCTAGGCGCTTATCATCCAATTGCTTGGCAATATTTTTATACACATCAGGGTGCAAATAGCGAAACGATAGATCTTCCAGCTCCCACTTTAATTGCCCAATCCCTAACCGGTTAGCAAGTGGCGCAAAGATATCAGCGGTTTCTTTTGCAGCAATCACCCGCTCTTCTTCGTTGGCGTTTTTAACCTCTCGTAAATGACATACCTGCTCAGCAAGTTTAATAACCACAGCGCGCACATCTTCAACCATCGCCAATAACATACGGCGTATATTATCAACTTGAACGGTGCCAGTACCTTGATGAGCCAAAGTGCTAATAGTAGCCATTTGTGCAACACCCGTTAGCAGAGTTGCCACATGGCTCCCCATCACATCGCTTACTGTATCGATGTCGATTAGATTAGCCAAAAAACTCGGCGTAATATATGCGGTAGCGAGGGTGTCTGCATCGAGATTCATTTCAACCAAAATTTCGACCATTTCCATGGCAATATTTTGTTGCTGATGATTATGCAGTTCAGCGCAAAGGGTATTCGCTTTACTTAATAGTTCGCGCTTTTCTTGCGTTAAGTTAAGTAAACCAAGTCGTGTGCTAAAATCACCCGGTTTGTCGTGTTGGTGTGATTGCCGAGTAGCTACCATAATGCGCTCTACCTCCGTTGAAATAACGCCATCGTTTCGATATGCCCCGTGTGTGGAAACATATTCATTAGCCCTATTTTTTCAAGTGAAAATGCAGCTTGCGTAATAATTGCGCTGTCACGGGCTAAAGTCACAGGGTCGCAAGATACATATAAAATCGTTTTAAATTGCTTCAGAGGCAGTTGCTCTAAAATAGCTAAGGCACCGGTACGTGAAGGGTCCAGTACTAATACATTCAACTCTTTACTAAACCACGGAGCTTGCTGCATTGTTTGTGTTAAATCAAAACAATGAAAATGAGCATTGGCTATATGGTTAGTTTGCGCATTTTGCGCCGCCATTGCAACCGCAGAAGCCACTCCTTCAACACCAATTACGCTTTTTGCGTTATTTGCCAGCGCTAAAGCGAAGTTACCAATCCCACAAAATAGGTCTAGTACCTGTTCGTCCCCTTTTAAACTAAGCCAGTCAACCGCTTGAGAAAGCATAGCTTGATTTACCTGCGCATTGACTTGAATAAAGTTTTCCAGCCCAAACGTAAATTTTAGTCCAAGCTCAGGTAAGCTATAAAACGGCATAGGTAAATGGCTGTGGTTAATTTGCTGAGTATCTCCTTGCCATATAATTTGCCACTGATGATCAAGCCCCTGCTGCTCAATAGTTGCTTTTAGCTTATCACTGATGCTTTTAGTGTGGCGGATCACCACAAAATTTTGCTCATCTGCTTGGCATAATTGTATATGGCTAACACTGCGAAGTTCGCCATATTGGTTTAATAACTGATCAAAAACAGTAAAAATTGCGGCAAAATCGTCACTCAGTACTGCACACTGCTGCACACTGATAATTTGTTTAGAACCTTGCGCGCGATAACCAACCCGCATTTTTTTTGCGGTTTTATCAAACATCACCGCTAACCGCGCACTGCGACGGTAGTGCGTCGGCTCGCTCAATAACGGGGCTTGCCAGTTCATTGCATCAAGCTTGGCAAACTTTGAAAACAGCTGGCTCACCGCCACTTGCTTTTCAACTAATTGTTGGTCAAGTCGCAAATGCTGTAATTGGCAACCACCACATTGTTGATAATGTTCGCAAAACGGTTTAACCCGTGCTTCACTGGCCTGCTCAACTTTTATCGTTTTAGCCGCGCTATAACGAGCTTTATCTTCGGTTAGTTTGGCCTTAACCGTTTCACCTGTCAGTGCACCGCTAACAAAGCACACTTTATTATTATGCTTGGCAATCCCCCGACCTTGATGATCCATTCCTGAAATGGCTAAAGTTAACGACTGTCCAGAAAGGGTTTTCTTTTTTGCTTGGAAAAACTGCGCCATCGGGCAACACCTTAAATATTGATTCTACGAGGGTGATTGATTACTAGCTTATAAGTATATACTCTTTAACTAACTAATAATGATAACAACGTTCACTTATGACTAAACTTGGTTTGCGCGACTCAGTTTTAACGCTAACACTTATTCCCACAGTGATTATCGGATTACTACTTGGCGGCTATTTTACAATAAATCGTTACATTGAGCTTGATGAAATTTTATATCAGCAAGGTGCGACTATCTCCGAGCCCCTGTCGATTGCCATTGAACAGCCATTATTAGCAAAAAATAAACAGCTACTAAACCGTTTGATCAGCCATGCGCATAATAAACACTCTCCAGCAATTAAAACCATCGCCATTTTTGACGAGCATAATGAACTGGTATTAACCAGTAACTATCACCGTGACTTTGATGATCTACTGCACAGTGAGTACTTGCAAGCAGGAAAAAACACCAAAGTAGTGCCCAGCGACCACTTAATTACATTTTTTACGCCGATCATCAACCACTCAACGCCAGACGCACAGTGGAATAATGCAACGTTTCAAACATCCCTTGGCACTGTGGTTATTCAGCTCAACAAAGACCAAGCGATTATTGGTCAGCAACAGGCATTACTAGTCAGCGGTATTGTCATTATTTTAGCCTTAGTGTTGGCGGCTATTTTAGCCATCAGGCTTAGCCATATGTTTATGACCCCATTAAATAAGTTAGTACTGGCTACCGACAAATTAATCGAAGGGAAAAGAGAAACCGGCCTAACCGCTCCGATGATGGGCGAGTTTGAATTATTACGCCAAGGGCTAAACACCATTTCTGATACTATGGTGATGCAAAAAGATGAAATGCAAAAGCACATCGATCAGGCGACCAGTGACTTGCGCGAGTCGTTAGAATTATACGAAACACAAAATATTCAGCTCAGTATTGCTAAAACCGATGCCCAAGACGCCAACCGCGTAAAATCGGACTTTTTAGCGAAAATGAGTCACGAACTACGCACACCACTTAATGGTGTCATTGGCTTTACTCGTCAATTACATAAAACACCGCTAAATAAACACCAAAAAGATTACCTCGATACCATCGAACTCTCAGCCAATAGTTTAATGACTATCATCAGCGATATTTTAGATTTTTCGAAGCTTGAAGCAGGCGCCATGGAACTTGAGTCCATTCAATTTCAACTACGTGACACAATAAACGAAGTACTTACGCTACTGGCTCCCAGTGCGCATGAAAAACAATTAGAGCTATCGATTTATATCAACTCACTAGTACCTGATAACATTACTGGTGATCCGACCCGCTTTAAACAAATTCTGATCAACTTGATTAGTAATGCAATTAAGTTTACTGAAAAAGGCTCAATTAAAATTGATGTTGGCCATCGTTTACTTGATGAAGAACGGACCTCAGTGTTAGTGTCGGTAACCGATACAGGCGTTGGCATTCCAATGGATAAACAAGATGCCTTGTTCACTCCTTTTGGCCAAGCTGATTCAAGCATTACCCGTAAATTTGGTGGCACAGGCCTTGGCTTAATTATTACCAAGCACATAGTTGAAACCATGGGTGGCCGCATTACCTTAAACTCAGCACCTGGTAACGGCACCTGCTTTACTTTTAATGGTGTATTTAGGCTTCCAAGCCATATTTATAACAGCGACTTACCAAGTAGATCTCTTGCAAATAAACGTATTTTATACCTAGAACCGCATGAACATACCCATAATGCGGTGCTCTCTTTACTCACCGAGTGGCAAACAAGGGTTACTGCGTGCTTTGACCAAGAAACCTTTTTACAAGAGTTAAACAAAGAGTTTAATTACGATATTTGTATTATTGGTCATGTTGCCGCAGTTGACGAAATGCAACGCTTAAAAAGCTATATCAAAGCAGTCCGTGAATCGACTGACTACCTGTATTTAATGCTTAATTCGGTATCGCATAATATGCGCGAAGCATATATTGGCTGTGGTGCAGATGCGTGTTTAAGTAAACCGCTGAACCACCGCAAGCTCTGTGAAGTGCTTGCAGCACCTTATCGACTCGATCATCCCGTACACAATATTGAAGAAAATGACGAAAAGTTATTACCGCTAAAAGTATTAGTCGTTGATGATAATGATGCCAATTTAAAGTTACTTTGTACTTTATTAGAAGAGCAAATTGAAACTATCGATACCGCTCATAATGGCTCACAAGCCTATAGTTTGAGCAAAAGCCATAAATACGACATTATTTTTATGGATATTCAAATGCCAATTATGGACGGTATTACCGCCTGTAAACTGATCCTAGAATCATCCTTAAACGAAGATACCCCTATTATTGCAGTCACAGCACACGCCTTAGCAGGCGAGAAAGAGCAACTTATTACCGATGGCTTTAAAGGGTATTTAACTAAACCTATTGATGAAGATATGCTGAAACAAATTATCAGTGATCATAGTCCACAATCACCGCTGCGACGAGACAAAAGCCGCAATGAGCTAGTTGCTATTGAGCCTCCTTTTGTAAGCTCTTCACTGGATTGGCCATTAGCACTGCAACGTGCCGGCGGTAAAAACGAACTGGCGCTTGAAATGCTTAATATGTTGTTACTCAGTGTGCCAGAAACCCTGCGACTACTTGAAGAAGCAACCGCCAGCCAAGATTGCGAACATGTGCTAAGTATTATTCATAAATTTCACGGTGCTTGTTGTTACACTGGCGTACCCAAGCTCAAGGCACTCGCTGAAGCACTGGAAACCGCGTTAAAAGGCGATTGTGATTTAAGTTATATTGAGCCTGAGCTTTTTGAGCTGCAAGACGAACTTGAAAACCTGATGACCGATGCCGGCTTAGCCGAACATTAACGGCAGATCCGCTTAAGTGATTTACCACTTTTTAAGCTACTGATCTGCCAAGTTACATCTGTATCTTGTTGCACCAGACTTACTTTGGCAATGTCACTAAACATAAAATCACCGGGTACATTAAGTCGCGTTAAATTTTGTGATAATGGTTGCTGACAATAAGGGCCTGTATCACCGTGGATCACTAATACCGGCTTTTTTACTGTATTTGCAAATTCCGCCAAAGCATCGCGATACACTTTAAAACCATCACACTGTTCTGGCTGAGTTTTACTGCATGCTGGTTGTGCTGTTTGATGGGTGTAAATATCCGCCTGAAAAGCAATCACATAACCTTTGGCTGCTGAGTTTGCTTGCGCTAACCAGTTAAGGTTGTTGCCGTCTCTTGTATCAGCTTGTTGATAAGCAAGTTGTTTATCACTTTTTAGCACCTCTCGACGGCCATTGTGGGTGCCTGCAATATGCAGCGTTATAAACTCTACATCAGCGAACCGCCAACGCGCATTTTCGTGCATGCTAGGCTGTTGCTGAAAATCAACTAAGGTATTGGCTTTTTCAAGGTATTTATCATCAAACATCAAGGTTTTTAAAAATACCAAGCGCTCTAATTCATCATAACGAGGAGTTAAATTTTTGCGGTCGCAATCAGTCCATTCATTGTCACCGGGGGTGTAAATAAATGGCTGCGTAGTTAAAGAGGTAAGTAACTGTTTATGCTTCTCAAGCAACTCATTGGTGCAAGGCTCAGAACCGGATTTCATATCGCCAACATGGATCAAAAAAGCATGCTCAGTCGTTTTTATTTTTTTACCCAAAGCTCCTATTGGCGCTAAATTCATTTCATCAATTGGAGTATATGGCATATCCCCCATCACCAAAAACGCATTACTGGACAGCGCCCAAGTCAAACCAATTAAACTAAACATCACCATCCCCTATCACGCAAATAGATCTTAAGCTCTCATAGTAACAAACAAATGAACAGTTAAAAGAACGGCTTTTTGCGACTAAGCTTGCTAAAATAACCGCACAGTAATCCTGAATTTATTAATCATGTCATTTAGCACCACTTATACATTAGATAAACCCTACTTTTACGAATGTTTTGATGAGTCTCTGCCTTACAGCGCACAAGCAAAGCCGAAATATGTTTTTTTAGTATTATTGGTTAGTTTAGGACTTACAGCTATTTATTGGTTAGAAAAACACTATTTAGGAAATTTCTTGATCATGGCCGCAGTACTTGAATGTGTTGCTTTTTATTATCGCAGGCCTTGGTGGGTAACGCGGCAAATGCTTAGTCGAGCATCAGGCTCTGAGGCAACGTTAACTATTGATGAAAGCGGTTTTAAAAGCGAAAACCCACATAAAAGCTATCAGCTAGCATGGCAAGATATTGATGAAGTAATTTTTACTGTTCGCGGTATTATTTTAAAAAGTCGTCGCGGCATGCAGTACGTTTCAAACAGCGTACTGAGTGATGAGATTATTGAATACATAAAAAAAAGAGCCACTAAATAGTGGCTCTTTCATATCAATTAAATTGATTAAGCATTGCCCGGATTCGGGTTAGACTTTTCAGCTTGAATACGCATGTAAATTTCTTCACGGTGTACCGAAACGTCTTTAGGTGCATTAACACCAATACGTACTTGATTTCCTTTAACACCTAGTACAGTGACAGTTACTTCGTCACCAATCATTAGGGTTTCACCTACTCGACGAGTTAGTATTAGCATTCTCTTGCTCCCGTATTCCAATAAATTAAAAGATTCCGCGTCTGTATATTAAAGAAAATAAGCCTTAATAGTAAGTAAAAACTCTAAATCGATTCATTTTCTGTTAAAAAAACTCTTTATAATGCGCCTATTGCCAATTCTAAGTATGTTTCATCTATTCAAACTAATATTTTAATATCAGATCTTGATACGTGTTTACGTTAATCTATAAAAACAAACTTACTACACTAGGATATGATTTCATAGTCACTGCCTCAATGGCGACTTTAGTAACTGAGCAACCAACAGAAATTTCTTTACTGTTAATATAATGGTGGCTGTCATTTAATACTTCAAGTAGTTACTAAAATCTTTTCTGTGCACTATAACGGTAGTCGATATAAGCATAGCCTATTTTTTCAAAGTTATGATTAATCTTAACTATTTGGACGCAGTTATCGAGAAAAAGTTTCAATAAAAATTAGTTTTATCATCGCTGTGGAGAGTTTATGGGGATAGTTCCGAGTTTTTTCGTAATTAAGGTAAATCCAGTGGCAATAAAAAATGCGGTAGTGTGTATTTAGTAAGGTATGCCGTTTTAGCTATAAATTTAGGACGTAGCTTAGCTGTTAATGCAGATTTAGAATAAACACTTTAGGAGACTCAATTGAGCCTCCTAAAGTGTTAAATAAACTTTACATACTGAGCTATTAAGTACGCTCAGTTAACCAAGCGGTTACGCTATCAAGTGCTGCAGTTAAATTTTGCGGCTCAGAGCCACCAGCTTGCGCCATATCAGGACGACCGCCGCCTTTACCACCAACTTGTGATGCCATGTGATTTACCAGCTCACCGGCTTTCACTTTGCCAGTTAAGTCTTTAGTCACACCAGCAATTAAGCTTACTTTGTCGCCATCAGCAACACCAAGTGCAATAACACCTGAGCCAATCTTGTTTTTAAGGTCATCAACCATGCCGCGTAAGGCTTTTGATTCAGTGCCTTCAACGTTTGCCACAAGTAATTTAACACCGTTAATTTCAACAATTGAATCAATTAATGATGCACCCGCAGCACTGGCTAGCTTGTCGCTTAGCTGTGCTATTTGTTTTTCAAGCCCTTTTGACTTTTCAAGCAAGGCAGTTACTTTTTCAAGTACTGATGCGCTGTCGCCTTTAACAAGAGCCGCTACGTCGTTTAGGTGTTGCTCTTGCTCACTTACATAAGCAATTGCATCAGCACCTGTTACCGCTTCAATACGGCGCACACCGGCAGCAATACCGCTCTCAGAAACTATTTTGAATAAACCGATATCACCAGCACGATTTACGTGAGTACCACCACACAGTTCTATAGAGTAATCACCAATAGTCACTACGCGAACTTCATCATCGTACTTCTCACCAAATAACGCCATTGCACCTTTTTCTTTGGCGGCATCGATTGCCATCAGCTCAGTATTTAGTGCAAAGTTACGACGGATCTCGTCATTCACAACTCGCTCAATTTCACGTAGTTCAGCTTTCGTGACTGCTTCAAAATGCGAGAAGTCAAAACGTAAACGTTCAGGGTCTACGAGTGAACCTTTTTGCGACACATGATCGCCCAATAACTGACGTAGTGCTTCGTGTAAAATATGCGTCGCTGTATGATTCTTTTTAACACGATCACGGCGCTTATCATCAATGTTAGCGTCAACTTTATCATTCACACCAATGCGGCCCATCACTGTTCCGTGATGCGCGAATGCATTACCAAGTTTAGTAGTGTTAGTTACTGTAAACTCACCGCCAGCTACCGTTAATGTGCCGGTGTCGCCAACTTGGCCACCAGATTCAGCGTAAAACGGTGTGCGATCTAGTACCACAATGCCTTGTTGGTCATCTTCAAGTACTGATACAGCTTCACCTTGTGCGAACATTTCAATCACAGTGCCACTATAATGCGTTGCGTCATAGCCTTTAAAGTCAGTGTGTTTGTCAGACTTTAATTGCTGGTTATAGTCAGCACCAAATTTACCAGCTTGTTGTGCAGTTTTACGCTGTACAGCCATGCACTCTTGGAAGCCTTGCTCATCAATCGTCATAAAACGCTCACGCGCTACATCTGCGGTTAAATCGGCAGGGAAACCATAGGTGTCATATAATTTGAATACCAATTCACCTGGGATCACATCGCCAGTTAACTCAGTCAGGCTTTCTTCTAAAATAGCTAAACCACGCTCAAGAGTTTTGCCAAACTGCTCTTCTTCAATACGCAGTACTTTTTCGATGATTTCTTGCTGTTTTGCAAGCTCTGGATACGCTTGACCCATTTGCTCGATTAGCGCAGCAACTAACTTATAGAAGAACGAACCTTGTGCGCCAAGCTTGTTACCATGGCGAACTGCACGACGAATGATACGGCGCAGTACATAACCACGGCCTTCGTTTGATGGCATAACCCCATCAGAAATTAAAAACGCACATGAACGAATATGATCCGCCACTACGCGCAGTGATTTATCATCCATATCTTGTGCATTGGTAACTTCTGCAGCTGCTTTAATTAAGCCTTGGAATAAATCGATTTCGTAGTTTGAATGCACGCCTTGTAAAATTGCAGCAATGCGCTCAAGACCCATACCTGTATCAACAGACTGCTTAGGAAGCGGCTCCATCGTACCGTCGCTTTGACGGTTATACTGCATAAATACCAAGTTCCAAATTTCAATAAAGCGGTCGCCATCTTCTTCAGGTGAGCCTGGAGGTCCGCCCCAAATCTGTTCGCCATGATCATAAAAAATTTCAGAACATGGACCACACGGGCCAGTATCACCCATTGACCAGAAGTTATCTGAAGTAGCAATACGAATAATGCGATCTTCAGGCAAACCAATTTCGTTAGCCCAATAACCAAATGCTTCTTCATCATCATGATAGATAGTAACGAGCAGTTTTTCTTTTGGCAGTTTTACAACGTCAGTCAAAAACTGCCACGCAAACCTAATCGCGTCTTGCTTAAAGTAATCACCAAAGCTGAAGTTACCTAACATTTCGAAAAATGTATGGTGGCGTGCTGTGTAGCCTACATTTTCTAAATCGTTATGCTTACCACCGGCACGCACACAACGTTGTGAGCTAGTTGCGCGGTTATAAGGGCGGCTTTCAGCGCCTAAAAATACATCTTTAAATTGCACCATGCCGGCGTTATTAAATAATAACGTCGCATCGTTACCCGGAATAAGCGAGCTTGATGGAACAATTTGGTGTTGTTTAGAGGCAAAAAAATCTAAAAACTGTTGCCTGATCTGTGCGGTAGTCATGTGCTGCATGTGAACGTCTCACCCATTTTTACTGTGCTTGCATTGCAAAATCTATTTGTTCGTAACTGAACCCTCGATACATTAAGTAGCGCACGCGCTTAGCTTTTTCTTTGTGATCGAAGTCGTCCTGTGAATTTGAATACTTCTTTAAATACGCATCCTGCGCTAACCCAAACCAATCAATTTCGAATGATTCAATCACACTTTCTAACAGTGCTCGGTCAATCCTTTTGCCCATGGCTTCGCTTTGAATACGTTTTAAGCCATGTTTTTTAGCAATGTGGCGACGTACAAAACCTTCAACATAACGCTGCTCATTTATAAAATTGTGCTCTTCACACCAATCTAATAAAGCTTCGATAAATTCAGGCGTCGCCTCTTTTTGCTGTAATTTTTGGGTTAACTCTCGACGCGAATATTCTTGGCGCCCGAGTAACCAAAGTACATAATTTTTTAACTTCTTTTGTAATGCTTCATCCATTTCTTCAGCCATTATGCGTCAAAACGACCGCTTTGATCATTATGCTGCGGCGCAACAGGCTCTGCCTCTGCAGGCGGTACGATCGGCATAAAAATAGCTTGATAAGAAACAAAAAAGCTAATGTAGCAAATTGGCATTAAAACCAACAGCGGCAAGAATGATAAAAACATTGAAAGCATCATCAAGCCTGCAGTAATTGCCCCATATACACTCAATGGTGCCATGTTGTGGTAAAACACCATAAGTGAGCTTTTTAGCACCTCAAAAATACGTTTTTGTTGATTAAAATAAACCAACGGCACTGCATAAGAAAAAGCCGTTAAATACACCGATAACGCAATTAAAAACAGCGCCAAATTTGCCATCGAGATGCTATCAATTACTTGCTGCAAGGCAATGTTAGGATCGACATTCGGATTACTCATAATCTCAACAGCTTCAGCAAATAAGCCAGCAGCTAACAAAGCCATCAATACACCGGCCGCCATTTGATAAAGCGCTAAACGAAGCAGCCCCATGCGATTACCTTTGGCGGTAAACGGTTTTAGGATATCGGCCAACATAATTTTGCCGCCTTGCTGTTTGGTGATCACCGCTTGATAAAACCCCGCAGTTAAAAATGGCGTGGCAATGGCTGCTATAATTTGTAAAAAAGGTAAAAATAGCGATAGTAAACCAATAATACCTATAAATAAGTGCATAAAAATAAAGGTAAAAGGCTGAGTTTTAAAAATAAGCCAGCCTGCTTTAAACCATTTCAGCCCTGCATCGGCCTTAAATACTCGTAATTCAATTGACATACTTGCTCTTAAATTAACAACAAAACACGCCGAGTATAACTCGGCGTTGGATGGGATTACATAGACGACAGCTTAAAATTACGGTTTTTTAATCTTCTTTATATCTAACATATGCGCACCATGCTTAATTTTCGTCTCTAGGTATGCTTTATTGCCCGCTAAACCAGCTTTAATGTGTGCATGCGTGCCAACCACTGATTCAACTTCAATACCTGCATCTTTCAAGGCATTAAGCTTTTTAGGATTATTGGTCATCAGCTTTACGTGAGCCAACCCCATCGCTTCTAGCATTAATACCGCGTCAGAAAAGTCACGTAAGTCATCAGCAAAGCCCAAATGATTATTTGCTTCATAGGTATTCATACCTTGTGATTGCAATACATAGGCGTCAATTTTATTGTATAAACCAATACCACGCCCTTCTTGGCGTAAATAAAGTAAAATACCACCTTGTTGATGCATCATTTCAATACATTCGTTGAGTTGTTCACCACAATCACACCGTGATGAATGAAATACATCACCGGTTAAACATTCAGAATGCATACGAATAAGCGGCACAGACTGCTCGCTATCAGCACGATTAAACACCAAAGCAACATGCTCTTGGCCATCTTTTAAATCGCTAAATGACACGATTTCTGCGGGTATATCACTGTTTTTGCCAACATTTAGCTGGACTCTAGCTCTTACTTGCGCCACGACAAATCCAAAATTAAAAAGTAATGCGATAATGCAAACGTGATAATATCACAAAAATAAACTGCATTGAAAATAATACAACACCGCAATGAGTAATAACTATATTGAGGCAGTTACTCGCAATTCAAGCATTGCCCTGCGCTAAATCGACAATTCCACCCCACCAAAAACAAAATTCTTACTCGATACTCTAAATCAATGACATAGTTGTACCTATTTGGTAGAATTTAATTAAACATAATAATAAGGAACATTATGAAAGCATCCTCTTTACTACTTTGTCTTGCCATCACCTATTCTGGTTATAGTCACGCCGATGAATCTATACATAGTCAATTTAAAATAGTTTACCAGCAATACCTTAATGCACAGCAACAAGGCAAAGGCGCAGAAGATAAAGCTGAACAAGCCTATTTGCTAGGTAAGCAAATCTATGGAGATAAATCAGATAACACTGCAAATTTAGCCATAAACTATGCTAATGAGCTTCATCAATACCCTGCAGAAAACAAACAAAAACGTTTTACCTTGTTTGAGCAGGCTTACACTATTTTAGCGGCTAATCATCCAACAAGTAGCATTGAACTCATCGATGCATTGCTTGGTATGGCAACCAATACTGATTCGGTAAATAGAGCCGACGCCCTATACAAACAAGTTATTGAAATCGCTGCAGTCCAAAAAGTCCCAAAATTAGTAGCAGATATGAAACTGGCTGCTGCACAAGGATTAGCGTATGGCTTTCAAGGGAAGAAATACAACCAAGCCAAACGTTACCTACTTGAGGCAGACGAGTTTTACAGCCAAAACTTACCTGAGAACTCAGTAGAGCGGATCAAAGCTGACTTTTTAGTTGCCGCTTTTGCAGAAGGTAAAAGACAATATTCTAAAGCGATTGAGCGTTTAAATCGAGTTGTAAGTGTATTTGATGATGCGCTTAGCTTCGATCATGAAACAGAGCTTAGCGCTCACTCTAAATTAGTTCACCTTTATGAAAAAACAGGTAAAAGTGACGAAGCGACCAAACATTGTTTAGCTATAGCTAAAATGGTGCCGTGGCAAGAAAACCAGCAACAAACCCCACTTTATCGTCAAGAACCTAACTACCCAGATAGTAAAGCAAGGTTTAGGCAAGATGGTTCAGTGCAAATGGAGTTTGACGTTAACACCGCTGGCTTTGTAAAAAATATCACCATCATTAAATCTGAAGGTGGTGAAGCATTTGAACAAGAAGCTATTAAAGCAATGGAAAAGTGGCGTTATGCCCCTAAGTTTGAAGACGGAAAAGCAGTGGTTGCAAAAGCTCAAGTGCAGCTAGACTTTAAAATTGGCAGGTAAATACACGTAATTACTAATAACATCAGTGTTTGTAATACTGTTTATAAACACGTTTTAAGCCCAGCATGACTGGGCTATTTTTGTAAGGTATCGAGTATTTTGTCACTGGCATCCTCGATTAAATCAAGTACCTGTTCAAAACCATTTTCGCCACCATAATAAGGGTCGGGGATCTCATCAACGCAGGTTCCATAAGCTAAAAATAACGACAGCTTATACTGCAAATGCGCCGGACAAAGTGCAGTTAGATCAGCTAAATTGGCTTTATCTGCAGCGAGGATCAAATCAAAGTACTCAAAGTCATGAGCGTTGACTTGTCGTGAACGTATCCCCTCAAAGCTATAGCCACGTTTAAGTGCCGCCGCTTGCGAGCGTTTATCGGGAGGATTACCAATGTGGTAGCCTGCGGTACCCGCTGAGTCAATTTCAAACTGTGATCCACGCTGTAATGCTTTAGCCTTTAACACCGCCTCCGCAGTCGGTGAGCGGCAAATATTACCTAAACAAACGATCAGTATTTTTTTCATGATTAAATTTCATCCACTAGCATCAACATGCATTCATAAGATACCAATAAAATTAAAACCTGCATACCAAGGTTACTTCCAACCTTGTAACCAGCGCTGTTGATCTTTTAAATCATGCCAATTTATTTCCATCGAACGCTTTGACATCACCGCTTCAATAACACAGCTGATAACAACGCCCTCTTCATCAAACTCCATATCGGTAATCATAAAATGCTTTTCTTTATTGACGGGTGAAACGGCCGTCCATTTACTGTTTAATAGTTTTCTGTGGTTAATTTTATTCATATGATTCCTATCTAACATCATTAAGCATTGATCATCGTGATACGTAAACACCACCCACTGCGTTTACATTTAACTGAATGAAATGTGATTTTACAGCTAACTAATCACAGCTGCATAGAGGTATAAGTCTGGCTCGACCATCAAGTGGGTTGTCTATTTTCAGGTAGTATTTACCAAGCAGGGTTGGAATTTGCGGTGCTAGTAAGAGGAATTAAATAACCAGTTACATCAGATGACTCACTATGTATTACAAGGTAGAGGTAGGCTTTAATTTATCACTAAAGCCTATATAAGCTAATGCAATTATTAAAATTCGTAACTAATACTCACGCCACCATCAGCGCGTTTTTCATTACTGTTGCTGCCTTCACCGTAGCCTAATTCAAAACGAACGCGCCAACCGCCTTCATTTAAACCACTAAAAAGGTAACTATAACTCACGCCTACACCGTTAGTCGTTTCTGTATCAAACATACCTGATAGTGCACAGCCAAAAATATTACCAAATGTCTCACCAATGTCTTTATCATCAGTATCCGAACACTCACGACCATCATCTTGTGCACCAATGGCGCCAACAACTAAGCCTAAAGCATGCTTTTTATCGCTCGTTAGCGCATGTTCAAACCCGACAGAAAAACCATCATCTAAGCCTATTTTATAGTTAGCATACCAGCGCTGTGTACCTTGTGCTGCTGATAATGATACCTCTGGTATAACAAAGTAAGGGTAGCCGCCACCGATTGAAAAATTAACATCGTTTGCATTAGATGAAAAAGTACAAATCGTTAGCAAAGCACCTAGGCAAAGCTTGTTTAATGTCATTAAAGTTCCTTTTAAGTTTTTTATTATAAAGCGAACGCTACTTTACACATTTTAGAAACAAAAAGGCAACTAAAATTGCTTCAAAATAACATCATCATAATCATCAACATTTAACGTCACATTAAACTTAGCCGCCACACTGTCAAGCTCAGCTTGCTTAATAGCTAATTCATCCATGGTGATAGTGTTATCGTCTAGTTGCCATAATAACCGCGAGCCAGCATAACTATAATGAATTGCTAACAATGCTTGAGGATTTCCCTCTCGCCCCGCCGCTTTTAATTTTGCCATTTTTCGGGTGATTTTATTCAATGCTTGTTTGAGATCCCACACATACACCACTTCGGTCATATATTCATGTGTGCGGTATTTATTCAGCGCCCAGCCAATTGTTAGGCTAGTAATAACTACACCTATTAAATTCCAATGAAAATGACTGCCACTTTCATCAGGGAATAACGCGATTAGTAGTTGTGAGATTGCTAAACTGCCAATAGCCAACGCCAAGCCGCAGCCGATAATAACGCGGTTTAAATGCTTACGATAACGAGCTTTATCAATTTGAATAAGTTGCATAACTGCCTAATAAAATAAAAACCAAAATTCACAGCCGCCATTGTAACCAATGCCCATAAGCAAACACGAAACTTTTTAAAAATATTTCACCCCTTTTTAATCTAGCGCACGTTTTAGTGATGAATACCACTTAACTTATCGAGGATTTGCTTATGCAAACAGTAGCTTTACCACACACTAATCATGCTTTAAAAACATCAACGGCCATTGTTGGCGGTGCAGCCATGACCTTTGCGGCATTTGCATTTATGCAGTACTTAATTAGTGGCGAGCAACGCGCGCCAAGCTTTATTGATGACAGCATCATTGTAGAAATATTCCAAGCACCAGAAGATTCTAAAGTGCAGCACAAGCAAACCTTGCCGCCGCCACCTAAAATGCAAACGCCGCCTAAAGTGCCGCCGCGTACACCGCCAAGTACTGATACTAATATAGTAACAACCGCAATAACGCCAGATATAAGTATTGATAAAATAGGTGGCGATATAAAAGCTAACTTACAGCGACCAACCGGTGATGCGACCCCCATAGTACGTATAAATCCTAAATACCCGCCCATTGCCGCACGAGAAGGCATTGAAGGCTGGGTACAATTAAGCTTTAATGTATCTCAAACCGGTGAAGTAATAGATGCACAAGTTACTGACGCAGAACCAAAACGCATTTTCGACCGTGAAGCACTACGGGCAATTAAACGCTGGAAATACCGCCCAAAAGTGATTGATGGCGTAGCACAAATGCAAACTGGGCAAAGTGTACAACTTGATTTTAAGTTAGACCAAACGCAATAAAAGCTCATTAACGGATAAGGGTGCCTATGCTTACAAGCTTAAAGTCATGGTTTATTAGTCAGCCCAGTAACGACTACTTGGCTGACTACGCAAAAAGTGGCGACAATCGCCACTTAACTAAACTCGTTACTTTGTTTGGCAACGATTTATATCATTACTTAGTCACGCAAAGTAATGAGCAACTCGCCTTTGATATAAGCCAACAAACATGGTTAAAAGTGATGGAAAAACGCCATTATTATCAACCGCAAGACAACCCGAAAGCCTGGTTGTTCCGCCTTGCCCGTAATGCGTTAATCGATGAGTTTCGCAAACAACAGCGTTTTGTAGAATTAGAAGACGATACTGCAATTGCAGCACCTAATACTCAGCAAAGCTTTGATTACGAAGTCTTTAACCACGCTTTAATGCAACTAAGCTTTGTACAACGCGAAGCGCTCAGCTTACAGCAAGAAGGCTTTTCGCTTGAAGACATACAACAGATCACCCAAAGCAATCATGAAACCGTAAAAACGCGGCTACGTTATGCAAAACAAAACTTAAAAACATTATTAGGAGGCTACCATGAACAAGCATAACGAACAGTTTGAGCAGCAACTTAACCAGCATTTTAGTGAGCGTAAAAAACGCCACACACTGACGCCAGAACAACAGGCATTGTTTACGCAAATGCCGAATCAAAAAGCTAATAAAAAGCCGACTCGATTTTTATTACCCCTGCAAATGACCGGCCTCGCCTGCGCTCTAGTAGTACTGGGCTTTACCGTGTTTAATACCACAGATAACACCACAGAACAACAACACACACTTAACAACACCTTTGCCGTACAGCAAAGCAGTTACCACTTTATAGAAGTACACCAAGTAGATAATGCGGGCAGTTATTCAAGTGAGATAACCCGCCAAAAACAACAACTCGATGACAAACTCGCCGCCGACCTGCGCCTACACCAACAACGCTATATAGAATACGGGCAATTAGTAAAAGTGGATAACGACTGGTACATCGCCAGCTGCCACAGCGAAGTACTCATTCAAATAAAAGACTCGCTATTGAATAACTTAAAAACCAAACACGCTATAGAGAGCAATATAATGAAAGGCGACATGCTCGCCATGGCCCACAACAGCCAAGGCCAGATCATAGCGCTTAAACATGCGGGAGATGGGGTAAAGATGTGTAGGGGGTGATTTTTACCACTGAGGGCACAGAGGCGCTGCGCTACACAGAGATTGTCAATTATCATGCTTATTAACTATCTCCCATATAATCTAACGGCGAAGATAGCTCTACAAAATCACGATAATGTTCTTTAGTAATTTGATCATATTTGTCTTTGATATAAATATAGTTTACCCAGGGGATTGTTACTTTTTGAGAAATTCCAGAAAGAATGTTAGCTAATTCCCTTTCAGCTTTTTCTAATTCAGAAATTCTGTCTTCAAAACCCGCATATAAGAAGTCAAAATCACTTTCAAAGCCATTAAAAATTTTACAAAAAATCTTTTCTATAAACTCAGATAATAATACTGGGTAGTTTCCCTTACAGTAATCATTTCTTTGATAGGTCATATTGCTAATATAGAATCTAGTAGTGTAAATTTCAGGGTCTATAAAATATAAAAGTTCAGTAGAAGCATAAATATCTAAAATTTGTCCCTCTAGGAACTCACTTAGACTAATTTTTCTAGGCTCACCTTTGTCATTTTTCCCTTCTCGTTTAAATCGTCCACTTATGATCTCTTCGTACAATGGATGATCTTTTTCATAGATACAGAACAAAGTAGCTAAAACAAGAATATCAACTTTTTTGCCGCTTGGTAAATTAGCAATAATTGCTGTAATACGCTCCGTAATTTGAATCGCAGCTCTCGCAGATACTTGAAAAGCATCTAATACAACTGAAATATTAGCGAACGCAGTTTCAGCTTTTTCAGTCTGAGGCAAGATTTGAATATTTCTGCTCTTGAGATATTCTGGATCAAACTTTGTTCTGTCAGCATGCACATTTAAAAAATCACTTAGTGCAGGTCGTTTTAAACTATAGCGGCTGTTAAAAAATCGACCTAAATATACCTTAGCATCAAACCCTTCTCCATAAACTGACTTAATTGTATGTTGGAGTTGCTCAGTATCTGTTGCCACAACAAATACGATACCTTTAACATCAAATATATGCTTTATAGTTTCGAGCATTTCCACAGCATAACTTGGGCGACAACGATCTAACTCATCGATAAAGACAAAAATAGGTAATTCTTTACCTTCCTGCTGCTCAAATTTACTGACCCAATCTGCTAGCTTAGACTTTATTACCTCGATGCTTTTACTTTTCGCTTCATGCTCTTTAATAAGGTTCTGAGCAAGAGCTTTAACTGCGGGTGAAAAAGCTGAGCTATTTTGTTTGCTAGATTCTACATTCTCAGTTTCTCCACCTTCATCATCTGAAAATAATAATGTATTTAACTCATTTAAATCGATACCAGTTATTTTTTTCGTTAACCCCTGTGCAATGGCGGGTGCAACCGCTTTAAATATCGACGCAGCTTTATTCGGAATAGTAATAGCGAAATTTGCCTGCGCACTAAGCTGCTTAATAATGCCAGCAATAACTGTTAGAAAAGGATCGTCTGAGTAATCTTGTTGCCAAGCATCGATATAAACAACCGGAAAGTTTTTGAGTTCCTGCGACCAGCGCTTGAGAAAATATGTTTTACCTGCGCCCCACTCGGCATTTAAGTTTAATACGTAGTTTCTCTTTTGCTCTTCTTGCGGCCTATTTTCGTCAAAACCTTCTTGAATTAATAATCTTGTGAGAAATGTTGCGTATCTAGCTCTATCTAACTTATCAGCGGAAAAGTACTCATCTATCTTACGATTTGGCGGTGTGCTCCAATCAAAGTCATTTATATCGGCCATCAAATTCCCTCTTAAATATATATTTTTTATATAGTGCCATACAAAGTCAGGTAAATATAATTCTTCAATAGATCTCATAGAAATGTACTGAGGAAGACCTTTTGTCTTGCCTTGAGCAAACTCTAATCTCACGTTTAACAACCTTCCCCCGTCATCACGCCCTGAAAATAAGTAATTGATGAGTAATATCGCGCATGGCAGGATTTTGTTCCCGACAAATCCTAAGTACCTACATCCATGTAGGCAATGCGCGATAACGCGAAACTAGGCCATGGGTGAAAAGCGCAGCTTTGAACGAGAGGCCATGGATGGCCGAACTGGGGAGCGTACAAGGATGTGTAAGTTGGCCTATCTTCGCCGTTTACGTTCACATCAATTACGCATTGAAGGATTAAGCGTGATGCTCGGGGCGCCGAGGGGTTCCAAGGGGCGACCGGCGGCAGCCGCCCCTTGGTTGCTGCCAGCAATCTGGCAAAAAACATTGAATAAGGTTTCTTTAAACAGTTAGCGAGTTTGAAAGCGACAAGTTAGCAAGCAATGACCAAAAGTTACACGCGCCAGCAAGCTCAGCGCCTACGGTGGTTAACCCTTACATTGGAGTTAAACCCTTCGTGGCTGAAGCCATCTCCTACAACCAATATTTAAGCTCTGTGCAGCGAAGCGCCTCTGTGCTCTCGGTGGTGAACTTATCACTGGTGTTAAACCCTTCGTGGCTAAAGCCATCTCCTACATCCACTATTTAACCTCTGTGTAGCGAAGCGCCTCTGTGCTCTCGGTGGTGATATTCACTTTCTCGCCCTAAAGGGCGACCTACAATTTAAACGCCCCCATTGGTTTTATCGTTGCACTTTAGCCAACCAAACCTCGCGCGCCAGCAAGCTTAGCGCCTACGGTGGTTAACTTATCACTGCTGTTAAACCCTTCGTGGCTAAAGCCATCTCCTACATCCACTATTTAACCTCTGTGCAGCGCGAAGCGCCTCTGTGCTTTCGGTGGTGAAATTCACTTTTTCGCCCTAAAGGGCGACCTACAATTTAAACGTCCCCATTGGTTTTATCGTTGCACTTTAGCCAACCAAACCTCGCGCGCCAGCAAGCTTGGCGCCTACGCAGGTTAACTTATCACTGCTGTTAAACCCTTCGTGGCTAAAGCCTGCTCCTACTTCCAATATTTAACCTCTGTGCAGCGCGAAGCGCCTTTGTGCTCTCGGTGGTGATATTCACTTTTTCGCCCTAAAGGACGACCTACAATATAAAGTGGCTAGGTTCTAGGAAGTGACTAGGTACTAGGATTGTGCCGTAGCTCGTCGCCCGCCGCACGAAGCCATCATTTTTTATTCGTAGCTTAAGCTATCTCCTACGACGAAACTTGAAACAGCAATAACTCGACTTTTATCCCGCTTTTTCTACTAATAGTCGCACTTTAGTAAATGTTAATAACAATTAAACTATTAACACGCTACTCTATTTACATCGTGTTTAAAAAATTGGAGTCATCATGAAGACGTCTTTTTACACCAGTTTAGCTATTGCTATGGTCAGTTTATCTACCTTGCAGGCGTGTGTGCAGCAAGCGGAACAAGAAATCTCTGTCGCTAAAAGCGCTGATAAGTATCAGCTTGAATTAGTTGCTCAAGGGGTAAATATTCCTTGGGGAATGGCGTGGCTTAACGAGCAAGATTTATTAGTAACAGACCGCGCTGGTGAGCTTAGGCTAATTCGTAATGGCAAACTGCTAGAACAAAAAATTGCAGGGCTGCCTAACATGCATGCGGAAGGTCAAGGCGGCTTATTAGATATCGAGCTTGATCCTAACTTTAAAGACAATGGCTGGATCTACTTTTCTTACTCAGGCTATGAAGGTGATGAAGAGGGTTATAATACCTCAATCATGCGTGCTAAGTTAAAAGACATGACGCTAACCGATACACAGTTGTTGTTTGATGGTGCGCCAAACACTACAACCACCAAACATTACGGCTCACGGATTGAATTTGATAAAGACGGTTACTTATATTTTTCGATTGGTGATCGCGGCGCGCGTGATGTTCACCCACAAAGCCTAGAGTACGATGCGGGTAAAATTCACCGTATTAATAGCGATGGCTCAATCCCTGAATCAAACCCATTTGTAAACCAGCCAAATGCACGTAAGAGCATTTACTCTTACGGCCACAGGAATCCACAAGGCATGGCAATGCACCCAGAAACGGGCATCATTTGGAGTCATGAACATGGCCCTCGCGGCGGTGATGAAATCAATATTATTAAAGCAGGCGCTAACTACGGTTGGCCAGAAGTAACTCACGGCATTAATTACATTGGTACCAAAATTACTGATGAAACAAGCCGCGAAGGTATGCAACAACCCGATTGGGTGTGGGTGCCCTCTATCGCGCCTTCTGGGATGGAGTTTGTTACAAGTAGCAAATACCCGCAGTGGCAAGGTCATGTGCTTGTTGGCGCTATGAAGTTTGCACACTTAGTATTGGTTGAACTTGATGGTAATAAAGTAACGGGTCACAGCAAGCTATTTGAAGGTGCTGGCCGCGTGCGCAGTATTGCAACCCACCCTAATGGCGATTTATATCTGGGTATTGATGGTATGGGAATTTACCGCATCGTGCCTGATGGTAAAATCTAACGCGTAATACAAGCAATGTGATGAAGCCCTCTAAATTGAGGGCTTTTTGCATTTTTAGGTGGTTTGGGTGTATTACTGCGGCCCTGTACCGCCATCAACTTGACTGCCTAAGCTATTGGCATTGTCTAAACTGTATGGGTATAACTGAATATCGTTAAAGATGTTAGCGCCATTGTCGCGATATTGATCGGTTGCTGACACACCAGTATACACATTTCCTGACGCGCTAAAGTAGCCTGAGCCTTGGTTCCAATGTGGTTTTGCACTGTTTTCAAAGTAATTGTTTTCTACTAATACTTCAGCGCCATTACCTGCACTAATTGCAAAATAAGTAATGTTTTTCCAATAGTTATTAAACATATGAACGCGTGAATTGTAGCCGTCTACTTTAGGGTTGCGCCCTGCCGCTGTATCCCAAAAGTTATGATGTGCCGTTATTTGGGAGTTTTTGAATAAATGCGTATACCAATGCTGGTTAGCACACACTTGCGTATTATAACCATAAAAGCGGTTCCAGCTTAAAGTGACATTTTGGCTATTGCCAATATCAATATAACCGTCACTAATTTTATTAAACGCCATATGATCAATCCAGATGTGGCTACTGTCATCAACAGAAATAGCATCACCGGCTTCAACTAATGCAGGGTTAATATCTTCAAGTAAAATATTACGTATGATGATATTACGATCATTACTGATCACTAAGCTTGCGCCGATGATTTTTGAGTTTTTCCCTAATCCTTCAAGGGTTTTATTTGAGCGAACACGAAGACGAGAGTCATTACGTGTAACGTTAACCGTGTTGTTGGAGCTGCTACCTAATTCACTACAACTTTGGTTACCAACCGGTAAGCGATACCAGGTTTTACCGTAATCGCCCCATGTGCCACAATCGAGTGGACATGCTGCAACAGTTCGGTTTGCCGTATGGCAGTTAATCGTTGTATTGTTAGGAACTTGAATAACCGCAGTTGATATTGAGTTTAATGCGGCTGTTAACGCACTGCAGCTAGTTACAATAGTAGGAGATACATTACCGCCGCCGGTTGTAGTTGCAAGGCCATCATTACCTGGTTGTGCTGCAAAACCAATTAAACCAGCTGTTGTTTGACCGCCACCACTACTGCTACCACAACTACCTGAAACAGGGTTGATATACCAGCGCTGTGAACTGCCACCCGCATCATCATTTTGATACACATTGGCACCGTTTTGCGAACCCGCCACAGTTAATGACTTTTGCGTAAGTTTATTAACAATATTAAAGCCACCCGATGAAGACACCTTCAGCTGCCAGCGCTGATTATCACCTTGCCAATCGTCATACACCACAATATTAGCGCCATTAGACTGTGACGAATTGAGTACATCAAGTACTTGGTTATTATGTTGCGAACGAATAGTCCAGTAACCATCACTGCCTTTAGTGAAAGCAAACTTCTGGTTTGCACCACCCCAATATTGATAGCTAATTACATCCGGTGCGCCACTAGTATCAGACGTATTTACATCTAATGCCAAGCTAGAGCCACGGTTAATTACAGAGTAAATCCCACCTGAGGTGGGCATAGTTGTACAATTTTCTGCCAATGTAGCAAAGCTACAAGTAGATAACAGAAGTAAAAACAAAGTCTTTTTCCGTTGTATCAGTGTTGTCATAACGCTCATTCTTTTGCTCCAATTTATGCCATTCCTTGAATGGTGTTTTGTAAAATGCGAATCCTGCACTTAAGTACAAACGGTTAATAATTATCGTTTGCGCACTTATATTAGGATCATTTATATTACAAATAAAGTTGATTGTTAAATAAAAGTAAATTAACGTCATTGTCGATGTGAGCTTTTTAAAGCTTAAGAGCTAAATTAGTATTGAAATTCGCTAATTTTAGGGTGTAAATATAATATATCAGCGACTTATACCGTTTTATTATTGTGTAATAGTATGATAAGTCTTTAGCGAGGTACGACTACACTAAAAACAAATCAAAAAGTCGTTTTTTTACAATTCTTTTTATTTATCCGTCAATAAACTAGCTAGTAGTTATTTATCGATTTGGAACTATTATGAAAAGAGCGAATTACTTTAATATCGAACCCGAGTTAATGACCTACTTGATTGATCAAGAAGTACTGATCAAACAGAAAGTCGAGGCTACCTTTGGAGTGACAATTTGGGAGCTGCTAAAACTAAGAGCGTCACAGTTAAACCAATGCGCGTATTGTTTAGCCATGCATAGCAAACAAGCACTGGAGTATGGCGAGAGCATTAACCGCATTATTGCCCTCAATGCGTGGCAAGACACGCCACTTTATAACGATAAAGAACGTGCTGCATTAGCGCTTTGCGAGAAGTTGACTTTGTCACAGAACATTGATGATGACTTTTACCAAACACTTTCAGCATTATTTGATCAATCAAGTTTAGTTACCCTCACCGTAGCAATTAATGCTATAAATAGCTGGAATCGTATGGTGAAAATGTTTAAACCGACAGTCGAGTTTAATGAACGATAAACTATTTACAGCCCAACGGGCGATATCGCTGATTATGTACAAGCAGTTTGGTTTGCAAGCGCCCAATCTTCAGGGGAGAGTTGGCTCCCCTGCGATGGCGCAAAAGGCGTTATATTTTTGCTATCTGGGCGTCTTAATTTAGCTGGAAAACCATTAAATTCCCCTATTTCATGCAAACCATATCAACACAGTCAGCAAAAATAACGTTTACTGCTGACTCCGTTTTTTGTGGGATCCGGTTTAAACCCGCTGGACTTGCCCATTTACAAAAGGTAAATCATTCGCTTGTGGCGCCTGCAACCTTAACAGGTTTAGCACAGGCGCTTGACCAATATGCTAACTTAGATTCGTTTATTGATTTGTTGTCGGCGCACCTCAATGCACCAAAAATACACCATTAGGCTATTGAGCACACACAAAAACTGATCCATAAAATAATCAATCTTACCCCACTAAGTACTGCTTACGAGCACCCCCCTAAAGGTAAGCGGCAATTAGAGCGCTACGTTAAAAACACCTGTGGCATCACTGCCAAACACCTAGCACGTATTTACAGAGTCAGGCAAGCCAGACAACTTATAAAAGCAAACCCACAGCTAAGCTTGGCACAACTCGCCCTTGAGTGCGGGTTTTCCGATCAATCTCACCTAAACAATGAGTTCAACGCTATTTTACAAATACCCCCTGCCAAATATAAAAAGTTAATTCAGCAATAAAAAAGCCTGCAAATTTGCAGGCTTTTCGCTGACTAGCTAACTTTACTCTCGCAAGCTCGCTAACTCTTTACAACACAATAATGCTCGTAACTAGGTAAGCAACAAACGTTAAGCCACCCGCGAATAATGCATACGGCATTTGCGTTTTAACGTGAGTAAGTAAGTCACAGCCTGAGGCAATTGCCGACACCGCACTGGTATCTGATATTGGCGAGCAATGATCGCCAAATACGCCGCCCCCTAAAATTGCCGCAATCACTAATGACGGCGGTAAACCAAGCGCTTGAATTAATGGCACACCAATCGGGATAAGTATTGCAAATGTACCCCATGAGGTGCCTGTTGTGAAAGAGATCACCGCACCGGTTACAAACAACACTGGTACGACTAAGTAAATAGGTAAGTAATCACCCACTAAGCCCGCAACAAAAGTGCCAGTACCTAAATCTTTTAAACTGGCGCCGAGAGTCAATGATAGTAATACAATCGCGACTAAGGGTAATAACTCACCCATGCCTTTAAAGCCAATATCAACCAGTTTATGGTGAGTAAATTGACGAGAGCTTACCATTAATAAGTAGGCGACAACGCAAGCTAAAATAGTTGCATACAATACCGACTTAGAGCCACTGCCGCTGGCAATATCACCATTACCTGACCAATACATAAAGCCGACCATACTACCAATTAATGTAATTAGTGGTACTAACATGTAACGTGCTTTAGTCCCTTTGACTTCTTCTTGCAGCTCAGTTTTTTGATATTCCACTTGCTCTTCAGCCTTTTTAAGCGGGCCGTGCACTTTATCAAACGAGATTGTGTAAAACACAATGAGTAAGGTGATGATGGCGTAAAAGTTATAGCCTATGCTGCCCCATAACACCGAGACTGCCGACTCTGACAGTTCATAATTACCAAGCAAGCCAAGTATGTATGCCCCCCAACCATTAAGTAAAATCAAAATACACACAGGAGCACTGGTACTATCAATAATGTATGCTAAGCGAGCACGGCTCATTTTAAATTTATCGAATAAACCCCGCGATAAAATACCCGCAGTCAGTACACTTAAGTTAGATTCTATAAACACCGCAATACCTGAAAACATGGTTAAATAACCCACTTGGCGTTTGCTCTTTGCCACACCTTTGTTCATCAACACATTTACCGTTGCAGCAACACCGCCCGATTCGCGTATGTAAGCAAGTAATGCACCGATTAAGATACTAAAAATTAGGATACGACTATTACCTGGCGAACTTGCTACGCTCACCACGCGCTCTATGGTATTTATAAATGTATTAAAAAGTGTATTACCGTTACCTTGCAAGGCCAGCAAAAACTCTGAAGAAGCAACAGCGACAAGTAGCGCCATAATGACTTCTTTGCGCCAAAATACGATCAAAATCGCAATTAGTGGCGGTAAAATTGAATACCAAGACATACTGTAACCTTTTTTGTGGTGAGTCTATGACTCACTCTAATTATTATCAGGCCTTTGTTGTAAAGGCTGGAACAAACTCATTAGCTTAATCTGTTCGTCAATAAACACAACTTAAATCGATTAGCGATAAGCTGAACACTGCCATTTAGATCAATGCTTATTTAATATTGCTTCATAAATTAGCGAAACAATTGAGCCATATTTACCGGTTTCAAACTTTCTCCCCATAAATTCATAATCTGTTTCATTCCCTTCAATCGGGGTATGGCGAGCATTGCTAAGCAAAATTATCGCCAAGTCATAAGCGGGATCAATCACAGTAACCGTGCCCGTCCAGCCAGTGTGACCATACGCTTGTGGGCTCGCGTACGGGCCAAAATGCCATTGTAAAGCACCGTTACCGGCACGACGCCAACCTAAACCATAACTTTCATCGCTGGCTTGCGGGGCAATGAATTGCTCTAATACTTGCGGGGTAAATATTTGCTTATCACCATAGCCACCGCGATTCAGCAATAACTGCGCAAGCACAGCTAAGTCTTGACCTGTACTAAAAAGTCCTGCGTGACCTGCGACCCCACCTAAGGCATAAAATGCTTTTTCGTCATGTACTTGTCCTTGTAAAACGTCGGTACGAACATTATCAAAGCTGATCCGTCCGTCACGAGTGTTTCCCATTAACTCAGTGGCAGCTATTTGGTTTTTTATAAAGCCCTTTTGCAATGGATTATAAACGGTGTGGGTTAAACCAAGCGGTTGATAAATTTGCCCTTCAACATAATTATCCAGCGACTGCCCGGAAAGTCGCTCCACTAATACACCGAGTAACATGTAATCAATATCTGAATATAAATGTTTAACGCTACGACCCGCAACAAATGGCACGCCTGTCAGTAATAAGTTTTTAGTACGTAAGCTATTTTGTGAAAAGAATCGCTCACCAAACTTATTATCTTTACGATGAAAATCAACTACCGCTGGATAACCTGCACTGTGGGTCAGTAAATCTTTGACTAACCGCTGCTCACGGCCCGCCCCACGAAACTCAGGTAAGTAATAAAATAGCGGTTTTTCTACATCAACTTTACCTTCACTGGCTAATTTCATTAACGCTAAATTTGTGGCAAACATTTTTGAATTAGAGGCAATATCAAATAATGTATCGCTTTTCATCTGCTGTGGCTGCTCTAATAATGAGCCATCAGCAAGGTATTTTTTAGCATCTCCATAGTGGCTTAATTTAATTAACTTACCATCTTTGATCACTGCCAGTACGGCACCGGGAAATCCTGCCGCGACTTCTTCGTTGATCAATTTATCCACGTTATTAAACTGCACTGACTTTACGGGCTTAGTTACTAAAGTTGGGTAAGAAAAACGTAATGTTAAACTTGCTCCTTCAGGCTGCACATTTTCAACCTTGAACGTATTTGTGCCGTTGTGAGTCCGTTTAGATAAGCTGTATTTGTAGCTATTATTTGCCATAAGTGGCTGAGCAATATTTATTTTTTCACCATTGATAAAAATATCCGCGCTCGTTGCGGTGTTATTTTCAATGATAATTTCGCCTCGGCCTTTATAAGCTTTAAACGTGCCACGGTTATTAACTAGTGTCCGAGAACTTGGATTAGGATTTGGTACCTGCAACACAACCTGCGCATTTGCTAAAGGCTTAATAATCGGTTCTGGGGCAAGTTGCTGTTGTTGATATTGCAACATTAACTTAGCTGCTTTTTTCGGAAAGTACTTCTGCATCAAAGCAAACAATACCGCAGCGCTGCGCGCATCTGCATTACCGCTTACATGCCAAGGTAAAAAGTGCATTTGAAAGGCACTTAATGTATCAAGGGTTTGTGGATCAAGTTGATTAGTCACGTGTACATCATAACCATAACCACGTAACGCTTTTTGCATTAAACTAATGGATGGTTTAACTAAATTAAATTGCTGCCAATATTTATCAACCGTGTCACTGTCATACCATGCACCAATACCAGCTTGGTACAATTGATACCATGGAAAGCGCGGACCTGGATCGTTTTTTCGTGTAGGCGCTATATCGGAGTGCCCTACAACTTGAGTTGGGCCAATATCAGGGTTACGGGCTAAAATACCTTTACTGAGCTCAATCAATAACGCTATTTGTTTAGCGTCAAAATCGGGGAAAATACACAGTTTTGAGGCGTCATTTTCCATTTGCTCATCAGGTTTAACTTCGGGATAGTGACAGCTTGGTACGTTAACAATTTCGATACCAATTGATTGATCATTTAAATCTTCACGGCCTTGCCAAAAGCTTGTCCCGGCATGCCACGCCCTATCATGTTCATCAACTAGTTGAATTACTTTTAATTCATCCTCAGGGTAGCTAGGATCATTTAACTCTGGTAATAAATAATGAGCACTTAAACCACCTTCATCGACTAAAGCACGCATCGATTTTTCAAAATCAATAGCGGTGTAATGCATGACTAAAAACTTAACACGATGACTGTAATTGGCAGATTGTGTAAACTCGTAAGGTGTTGAAGCGCAACTAGTCAAAAGTGCGGCAGTTGTAACTAAACAAAGTTTTTTAAACCAAGATAAAAACGTCATAGCCTTCTCATTGCTGATCAAAGTAAATAAGCGCAATCCCAAAACCACGATTAGCGGTATGTGCTTTTAGTAAACAATACATTAAATAAACCCAGTTCTCATATTGTTATTATAGTTTGGACAACTCAATTTGAGTTGTATAAACCAAACCCTATCACAGTAAAATGATTTGTAAATAATTTATTTCAACAAGTAAATTAAATAAAGATATTTTATCTCACCATAAAAACAGTGCCCAAGCGACTAGCAAATAAATCTGTTAGTTCGCGCTATTGGTGTTGTAAAATTAGATAATTAAAACTATATTATTCCAATTATTCTTAAACAATATTCCAAAACTTAATTGCGGCTATTGGGAATAATTTATTTTTTGTACGCACAGGAACAAGAGTAAAAACTAAGATGGTTACATTTGAACCTAGAATAAGTACAAATTTATTTCGATTAATGCTATAAATACGCCAAATATAAAAATAAGCGGGTAGTATGTCTACATTTGTAAAAATTAAAGCCTTACGTCAGTCCCTATCGAGCAGCGAAGCTAAGCTAGCCGACTTCACATTGAACTCAGCTAATGCTATTCGTAATCTTTCGTCTGTAGAGCTGGCTAAAGTTGTCGGCGTGAGCCAGTCAAGCGTTGTAAAATTTTCGCAAAAACTGGGCTACAAAGGCTTTCCAGCATTTAAGCTGGCTGTCATTGATGCACTCAATGATGAAACATCAGAACCAAAACTGCATGGTAAAATCACCTTAAGTGATTCACTAGAGCAAATAGCAGAAAAGCTACTCAGTAGTAAACTTGCTGTGCTTACTGAAACAAAAAACCTCAATGAAGCGCTAGCCATTGAACAGGCTGTTAGCTTGTTAAAATCAGCTAAGCGAATTTTAATTTGTGGTTTAGGGGGCTCTGCCCTGGTGGCTAAAGACTTCTCTTATAAGCTGCAAAAGTTAGGTATGCCAGCAATAGCTGAACCTGATGGTCATGCGCAGCTCGCCTATGTATCAACCTTTGCAAAAGGCGACTTAGTTATTGCGATCAGTGAATCGGGTGTTACCAGAGAAATTGCTGAAGTGGTAAAGCAGGCTAAGAAGAACGACAGTTACGTGATCTCTGTCACTAAATTTGGTAGTAATCCTGTTGCTGATCAAGCCAATGTTAGGCTTTACTCTGTGGCAGAAGAAGAGTCAGTCCGTTTATCATCGATACTTGCCCGTACTGCGCAAGACTTTGTTATTGATATTCTATTTATCGCTTTAACGCAATCGAGTCGTCAAGGTCGTAAATTACTAGAGCATTCAAATGACGTTGTTGGTGAATTTAGAAATCACTAACCAACGACATCCTAAAGAATTAAGGCCACTATTGTGGCCTTTCTTATTATAAAAACCACTTTAACAACAGCCGTGCAATAATAACCTATCTCTCGTTTGCTAATTTATAAATTATTTCTTTATTCCATGCCAACCAAAATTTTTTAGTTCATAAACAATAATTATTATTGTAACTCCAACAGTATTGTTCCAACTCAATAAAAAATCCTCCTTCTTTAGAATGAAAAACACAAAAACATGTTATTTCAATACATTAAATATGAGTAACTGCGCTAAAAATCGCGAAAACACTCCCCCAGCCTTACGCTTATATTGACAAAAAATATAACGAAACCAGTTTTTATATATTTTATTTATAGATGCAAACAAAATAAGGAAGAATTTATTCTTGACCATTAATGGCAACGCATGTTTAATGGAATAGCAACAATTGATCAAAGTTTATAACTCTGTTTGGGGAATCAACAAAGTTCAGAGCGATAAGCTAATTATAATAAGGACGGGGAAAACAATGAAAAAACATGTACCAACCTTCACTATAAGCTCGTTAGCGCAGGCCACACATCGCGCTCTGCGAGTGCCAAAAACTGCAATAACCACCGCTATAATAGCTGCCTCGCTAGCAAGTGCTCCTGCATTCGCGAATTTAAACGGTAGCATTAAAGGTAAGGTAAAAACCGAGCAAGCAAACCAATCACTAGCGGGTATAACCATTACTGCACGTAGTAACGTCATGCCAAAAGCGCGTACGGTGGTAACCCGTGAAGATGGCAGTTATGATCTCCCGCAACTAAAACCAGGCACTTATGAGCTGACCTTTGAAGACAGCAGCGGCGTTACACAAACAATAACTGTTGATGTACTGCTAGAGCAAACCTCAAGTGCTAATGTTGTTCTTGGCGGTAAAAAAGATAATGTTGAAGTAATTACAGTGACAGGCAGTAAACTATTTCGCCAAGGTAAATCAGCACTCACAAACTCATTAGGTGAAGACGGAATTAATAATGTCCCTGTAGGTCAAGATTACCGAGACCTTTTAAAGCTTGTCCCTGGTATAGAACTTTCGGCAAATTCAACGTTGGGCCCATCAGCTGGTGGATCAGGTGTTGATAACTCATATGGCTTTGATGGTGTTAATGTGTCATTGCCGATGTATGGCAACTTAGCTTCAGAGCCATCAACACACGATGTTGCCTTTGTTACTATGGACAGAGGTGGTGCAAAAGCGGTTGGCTTTAACCGTTCTGGTGGCTTTTCAATTGACACAGTATCAAAATCTGGTACGGATGAGTTTCACGGTAATATAGAATACAAAATACAACCAAAAACCTTTGTTGCAACGCCAGTAGGTGAAGAGAGCTTTGAGCTTGATAAAAACTGGTTAACCGCAAGTTTAAGCGGTCCACTGATTGAAGATACATTATATTTTTATACCTCTTATTACCGTCCTGAAGAGACCAAAGCAAACAAAAACACAGCCTATGGCGAAGTAAAAGATTATGAGAGTATCCGCGACGAATACTTTGGTAAATTAACCTGGGCACCAACTGATGATATTTTGATAAATATCTCACAACGTACCTCAGATAAAGAAGTGAAAGGCGATTCGATTGGTGCTTACGAGATGGACACTGTATCTGTCGGCAGTAAAGCTGATCAAGATATCTTTACTTTAGATGGTTCATGGATCTTAGGATCAGCAACCACACTTTCGTTCCAATATAGTAAGTTTGAATTAGAAACAGGCTCACAACCTGATACACCATTGAGTGTAATCCCTTCTTTATCAAGCCAACTTGGTATTGATGACTTAGCTCAAATGGGTTATTTCTCTGTCCCAAGCTTAAGAAGTTATGACCCAGATGAAGGATTTAGCGAAGCACAAATCGCCGCATATAATGCTGGCGCAAATGCATTAATTAATACCTATGGCTATCTTGAAGACGCAGTGATGAAAGGCGGTGGTGGTGTTGGTGCATACGCAACTTATGACAATCAAAACTTTTATCGTGATTCCTTTGAAGTTAGTTTAGAACATGAACTTAGCTGGGGCGATGCATACCACATACTCCATTTTGGTGCAAAATGGGAAGAAGGCGAAGAGCAACTAACCAGACTCTCTAACGGTTGGGGTTCAATTGCATACATTGGTGGCTTAGTTGATGCTGATGCAAACACTGATGGTTTTGACCCTGCAAATGCTATCTACCGTGCTCGAGTCCAACAAATGAGTTTAGCAACGGCTGATGGCGCGCCTGTATCAGGCATTAACTCTGAAACACGCAGCCTAAACTTTGAAATTAACGATACTATAGAATTGGGTGATTGGACTTATAACTTAGGATTATTGGTCAGCCAAGACACTTGGTATGGTCAAGGCTTAAAAGCTAAATCTGGTACTATTTCTGGCTATGAAGTTGCTCCTGGTCACAAGTACCAAATGTACCAAACCAACTGGAAAGATATGCTGCAACCTCGTTTAGGTGCAACATGGACTTATTCTGACGAAGATTCCGTATTTGCAAACTTTGCGATTTATAATCCTGAAGCGAGTTCATTATCTCGCGCAGCATCATGGGATCGAAACACTCGTGCCGAAATTGAGTTATTACTAGATGAAGCTGGTAATATTTTATCATCTTCACCTAGAAATGGTTCATCTGGTAAAGTATTCCAAGATGATATGAAACCACGTCGTATTAACGAATTTACTATCGGAACCACTAAGTATGTTGGTTCTGACTTAGTATTACGTGCCCATGTTCGTCACCGTAAAGGCATGCACTTTTGGGAGGATATGCCAAACAATGCGCGTCTAACTGATTACTCAGGTGTTGATGCCGAAGGTGTACCGCAACACATTGCAGATAAAGGCTTATATGTAGCTAACTTAGCTGATATTCGCGACGAAATTGGTGGTTCATCGTATGTAATTGCAGAGGTTGATGGCGGCGAAACCAAATACTGGGAAGCGAGTATTGAAGCCGAATACTTGGGTGAGAATAGCTACGTAAACGCTTCATATGTGTGGAGTCACTACTATGGCAACTTTGACCAAGATAACACCACAACAAGCAATGATGCGAATAACTTTATTGGTTCATCTTATTATGGTGATGGTCGCGGTCGTTACCCTTGGGATAATCGCTATGGCACACTCTCAGGTGATAAACCTCACCTGTTAAAAGTATACGGTTACTATACTCTTCCTTGGGAAGCTAACTTAGGGGCGTACTTCGTATTCCAATCAGGTAAAGCATGGGAAGCATGGGATGGAACAACATACGGATACCCTACAAGCCATATTAGCCGCTATGCAGAGTCTGCTGGTAGTCGTCGCACTGCTAGCCATTGGCAACTTGACTTAAACTATACGCAAGACTTTAAGTTCTCTGGTGATATGGAACTACAATTTCGTGCAGATCTCTTCAATGTATTTAATCGTCAAACAGGTTATAACAAAAACCCGTATGTACTTGAAGAGAAGTTTGGTGAATCGCGTAGCTACTACAATCCACGTAGCTTACAGTTATCAGTTAACTTCAAGTTTTAATCTTATGGATTAAAGTAAGCGCTCAATGGGCGCTTATTTCCCCATCCATGGTAAGGCCACAATTGTGGCCTTTTTTAATGCCCTTTTTAATGACTAATAACTCAAATCATCCCAATACAAAACAAATACCTTATTTGCTTTTAACCCACCTTGTGGCAAAGTTAAAATGCAGGTCGCGGTTTATCCCAACATGTAGGCAAAGGTTTAACGTTATTGTCGCGAGGTAAACTCGCTGCTACAAATACCCCCACTAATTGTAGTGGTTCATTTATGGAGACTATTTTTACTGTTTTGAGATTGACGCTAAAACAAGACAACATTAATTGAAAACTAAAAACGCAGCCTAAGCTGCGTTTTAAAGTTTTATAAATAAAAATAGTCTTATTGATATAACAAATATGCTGCGCGTTGCTGTTTAAAGCGAGCTAGATCTTGTTGCCAGCTTTGTTTGATTTGCAGCTCTGTTTGGCCGGCTTCGATAGCTAAACGCAGCTTATCAGTGCCTGCAAGTTTATCCATAAAGCCAGCACGTTCAAAGAACGTTTGCTCGTTTTGCATTAAAGTTTTGTAGGCTGTAATAAATAAACTTAAATCTAGTCCTTTGATTGTACTGTCTCGTAAATCAAGACCTTGCACCTCTATCCCTTTAAATTTAGGGTTCATTGATGCTCCCTCAATAGCACGCGGAGTGAAACTAAACTCCCCTAACGCAATCGGTGAATAACCTATCACTTGAAATGGAAAGTCTGTACCACGGCCAATTGTAATTGGTGTTGCTTCAAAAAAGCATAATGATGGATACAATGCAATTGACTGATCATTTGGTAAATTAGGGCTTGGCTGAACAGGTAAACTATACGTCATATCGCGGCGATAATGCGCCACAGGCACAACCGTCAAGTTTAGTGACGAAGCTTTATTTATCCACCCTTCACCTTTGATCATTTTTGCCAGCTCGCCCACTGTCATACCATGTAATACAGGAATTTCATGCATGCCAACGAAAGACTGAAATTTTAAATCTAAAACTGGCCCATCAACATAAGCAATATTTGGGTTTGGCCTATCAAGTACAATAAAATCAATGTTATTCTCAGCAGCAGCTTCCATCATGTAATGCATTGAGCTGATATAAGTGTAAAAACGCACACCAACATCTTGAATATCAAAAATAATCACGTCTAATTCGCTTAATACAGCGGTATCTGGCTTTTTATTACTGCCATAAATAGACACCACATCAATACCGGTCTTTGCATCCACCGTACTTTTTACATGCGCGCCGGCATCGTGGTCGCCACGAAAACCATGTTCAGGGGCAAATATTTTAGTAACATTCACGCCTTTTTCACGCAGTAAGTCGACTATATGGGTGCCATAAACTTGTGAAGTTTGATTAACGACTAAGCCAACTCGTTTGCCCTCAAGTTGTGGTAGGTACTGCTGATATTGTAAAGCGCCAACACTTAAATTTACTTGCGGTGTATCAGTTAAGATTGCATCGTCAGTGCTGTTGTGGGCGCATGCGCTCAAAATTAGGCATTGTAATATAACCAATAATCTAATTAACATTTATAGTTCCACCGCTTTTCGTAAAAAACCATCCGCTTGGGTTAACATTTGCTCAGCTTGGGCGGCATCTTTGCCTGTTAAGATGATTAAAATAGCCAATTTAGCACTTTGTTTTGCTTGGGCAAGCGCATCGACTCCTTGCTGATGAGTGCAATCGGTTGCTTGCATTACGATGCGGATCGCACGAGCATGCAGCTTTTCATTGCTAGCATTCACATCAACCATCAAGTTTTTATAGACTTTACCGGTGCGGATCATACTGGCTGTGCTGAGCATATTTAATACTAACTTTTGTGCAGTACCCGATTTCATACGTGTTGAACCAGTTACCGCTTCAGCGCCAACTACCGGGCAAATGCCAATATCAGGTAGTTTCATTACCGCGGAGTTAGGATTACAGGTTACTCCAACGGTGGTACATCCTATTGATTTTGCATACTCAATGGCTGCTCGCACATAAGGTGTACGGCCACTAGCGGCAATCCCTACCACGACATCTTTAGCTTGTAGATTAACGGCTTTAAGATCTTCTACGCCTAATTTTAAGCTATCTTCGGCACCTTCAACTGCTTTTTTAAAAGCCGTTTCGCCACCAGCAATTATTCCCATTACTTGTTGATCGCTGACACTGTAAGTTGGCGCGCATTCCACAGCATCTAAAATACCTAAGCGACCACTGGTGCCGGCACCAATATAAATTAAACGACCGCCTTGCTTAAATGCCGTTACAATATGATCGACCGCTTTGGCTATCTCTGGGATCACTAACTTTACAGCAGCGGCAACTTTTTGATCTTCCAAATTTATTTTGGTTAAAATTTCGCGACTATCGAGTAAATCTATATCCAACGTATCTAAGTTTTGTCCTTCTGACACAATCCCGTTCAGCTCTTCTAAAAGTGCACGCTGCTGATTAAAATTAGACTCAGGGCTCATTGTGTAATCCTTGTGTATTCAATTTGTTTAATGCGGTCGCTGGCTAAAATCACCGCACCGGCTAACGAATCCCCTTGACGGGGAGATAAATTCAGTTGTGTATTTTCATTTAATAATGCAATGGTTACGTCCGCTAAACCGCCAATAATTATGACTGGTAACTGGCTCTGACCACGACATTTTTCAATCAATCTCTCGACTTGTCGAACATGCTCACTAAGCACCGTATCGGCTATTATACACTGTGTTTTTAAACTAAAGATTAAAGGACTAAAACGCGCATAATCTAACGCTTTGGCCTTCATTAACCAACTTGATATTTGTTCTCGCTCACGGCCAACTTGTTCACTCAGCTGTTGCGTTAACAGGCTTTTAGGTTGCTCAAAGCGGTCTATTTCATCTAACAAGCATTGCACAGCACTTAACCCTAGGCGCGCACCACCGCCAAAATCATCAACCGAAAAACCCCAGCCGCCAATTAATTTTGTTTCTCCATCAGCGGATAATCTTGCTGCTACAGCGCCCGTTCCTAACGCTAACATTGCAACCGGCTGACCTAGATTTGCACCATATAATGAGGTGATTGCATCACTTACAATACTCAATTGCGCAAATTTAATATCACAGTCTAGCTGTAAGCTTGCAGTTACTCGCTCAGCCAGCACTTTAGACGAGCCGCCCGCAAGTCCCATTACCGCCAAAATTTGGCTATGCTTAGCGCCACTTTGTGCACATACGCTAGTGATCACTTGCTGTAAACTAGTAAGCGCCGTCTTAAAATCGTTATAAACTGAGGCTGCACCAGCCTGCGCAGTAAATTCTTCAGCGCTATGTAAATTCACTAATTTCGCCAGCGTTTTGGTGCCCCCGCCATCAATAGCCATTATATAGTCAATGTTCATGCCTATTGGGCTCCTACAACTGACTGGCCGCGCTGGGCAAGTTGAGGTTTACCTAAACAACACACTAAAGTCGACAACGCAGTACCAATACATAACTGCCAAGTAAAGCCTAAATAGAAGCGATCTGCTGCTGGCAATAACCAATCAATGATGTATGGTTGCATGAATAAAGTGATCATAAAGCCGACAATTAACGCCGCCAATACTGAGCCTTCACTGCCACGTTTAGTAAATAGTGTTGTAAAATACACGCCCAGTAAACCACTGTACGAAAACACCATCACACTCAGCGCAAACTTAAGAAGCGGCATATCACTGTATTGCTGCCAGAAATAACAAACTATGGCCATTAATGCTAATGATAGGCTCACAACCGCCATGCCAATACGCCCGGCTTTAACAAAATGGTTATCGGCAACTTGCTTATTTTTAGCTGCTAAATAAGGTCGATATAAATCTTGTACAATGACCGACGACATCGAGCTTAAACCGGAGTTTAATGTTGAAATGGCCGCGGCAATGATACCGACGCTAACTAAACCTTTAACACCAGCAGGAGCCTCATTAAGTACGTAGTACATAAAAATAGTGATTTTTTCACCATTAAATTCTTGTACGACTTGCGCACCGTCACTGTTCATTAATGCTGGCTGCTGATAAACGATATAAAGTAATAAACCAATAAAGATAAATACCAACATCACGGGAATAACCATCACGATAGAAAGTAGTAATGCTTTACTGCCTTCTTTGTCACTCTTACACGTCAGTAGACGCTGTGTCATATCTTGATCAAGACCAAAGGCGGCAATGTTAAGTAATACAAAGCCGGTTAATACCGACGCCATATTGAACACCCCACTTGGGCCAAAATCTAAATCAAATTTGAAAATCGCCAGCTTTGAATCAGCACCGGGGGTTGGCTCATTTAAGGTTGCTAAAATAGTTGAAAAATCAGCGGGGATCAGTACCAACAAACACCAGATAACGGCAATCGCAGCACTGACATATACGACACTTTGCAGCACATCAGAATAAATTACACTGCGAATACCACCAAATACGGTATACAACAAACCCGCAAGTGCTAATAGCAAAGTCGCTATAATCACACTTTCTGCGGCTATATTACCGTATAAAATCATCGCTACTGCAATCGCGGCCATATATAGACGTGCGCCACTGGCGAACACTCGGCCAAATAAATACATTAAGCCGCTGCGGCGTTTAGCTTTTGGCCCTATGCGCTTTTCAAGCAGTTCATAAACGGTGTACACTTTTTGTTGATAAAACTTAGGGATCAGAAAAATAGAAACAATAAATGCAGCTATGAATGCGCCAATGTTCGTCGCTAAATACGATAAATCACCTTGATAACCCTGATCAGGTCCACCAATAAAAGTGGCAGCAGACTGTGAAGTAGCTAATACCGAAATAGCCACCATCCAGGTCGGCATACTATTACCGCCTAAAAAGAAGTCTTTACTTGAGTTGGCGCGCTTACGGTTAAACCACCAACCACTGAGTAATAAAATTGCTCCGTAGCTTGCGAATACGAGCCAATCAAGCAAGGTGTATTGTGCACTCATTTATTATCCCAATTTCAAACCAATTAATGGAATATATTATTCCATTAAATTAATAAAAAGAAAACAATTTTATTATTTACTTTGTAAAGCCACGCGATCGCGTGGCTGTACACGTATTATTTAATCGCTGGTAACTTCCAAAGCAATTGTTTTTGTTGATATTGTTCGCTAGGTAAGCTCACTAACAATGGTTTTTTCTGTTCATCTAACCAAGCTAACAAGGTATCCATATTCTGCTCAGTCATTGCAGTACAACCGGCAGTTGGTTTATTTTCTGCGCGCCATAAATGCATAAAGATACAACTGCCTGCACCATCAACATTTTGACTATTGTGCTTAACCACTAAGCCTTTTTTGTAAAGGTTATCTTGGCTGTAAATATCACGGCGCATCCACTCAGACGAGTCTTTGACAGCAGCCTCTCCTACCACTGACTTATTAACTAGCTGGTTATAAAATGGCGAACCTTTGACATCAACACAATAGTCGTCAGCAGTCATACCTTGGTAGGTCATATTGGTTTTTAATGAATCTAAATAACCAAACGCGGTGCCGAGTTCAAAAATACCAGCGGGAGCTTTACCATCGCCTTCTTGTTTTTGTTCGCCCGCTTGAGCTGGGTGTAAACCAATACCCCACGCAAGACCGGTGCGCCCAAGTACCACACTGTGACCTTGGCCTTGTTGTTGCCATTGTCCTGCAACACGCTCAAATCGATACAATTGTGCGGCAATGGCTTGCCAATCATCTGCAACCACCACCACTAACTGTTGGCTTTGCTGTGGGATAACTGCAGCACTTGCAGCTGCTGATGTACTTGCACTATTTGCACAGCCGCTGAGGGCTGCAGTGGTGATTAATGTTATTATTATTTTTTTCATAACGGCCAAATTCCATCGTTTATCGGTTGTAATGTGTCGATACTTTTAATCCCCAAGCCAGGACCATCACTTAACGTGATCGCTGGGCCATTAAATTCCACACCGCCTTGCACCGGATCATATTGTCCAAGCGCTGGACCGTCTAAGTCTATTTTACTGATCTGCTGGGCTTTTGCAGACGCTAAATGCGCAGCACCTGCAACGGCAATACTGCCTTCTAACATGCAACCGATCATACAATCAGCTTGATACTGTGCAGTAATATTGGCAATTTCAATAGCACGACTTAAGCCACCCGTTTTCATGACTTTGATATTGATAATATCAACAGCATTTTGCTCTAATAATTGAATTACTTGCTTGGGCGAAAAGGCACTTTCGTCAGCCATGATCGGCGTATTTACCCGCTCAGTAATATACTTTAAACCTTTAAAATCATCACTTTTCACTGGCTGTTCAACAAGTTCTAATTCAACATTGTGGCTTTCTAATTGCCGTAAAGCAAACACCGTTTGTTTAGCATTCCAGCCCTGATTTACATCCAAACGAATTTGCGTTTGCTGGCCAAAACCTTGATAAATCGCCTTCACTCGTTCGATATCTTGCTGTAAATCATTGCCAATTTTTACTTTTAAAATATCAAAACCTTGCGCTACAGCCACAGCACAATCACTGAGCATTTTATCAATATTATCAACGCTAATAGTGATATCAGTTCGTAATGTTTGACTACCACCGCCGAGCAATTTATACAGCGGCGCTTGATATAATTTACCCCACAAGTCATACACAGCCAGCTCGAGTGCGGCTTTAGCGCTGTAATTTGCCACCACACTTGATTGGATCACTTGGCAAATTTGATTGAGGTTTTCGATTTCCATACCAATTAGTTTTGGCGCTATAAATTGTTTAATAACGCTAAGGATACTTTGGTGAGTATCGCCGGTTATTACTGGCGTAGACGCCGCAGCACCATAGCCAATTTCGCCTTTATCGGTTTCAATTAACACCACTAAGTCTTCAATATAGCTCACTTCACGCAGCGCTGTTTTGAACGGCGTAACTAATGGCACTTTAAGTTTGGCAAAACGTATCGCCGTAATCTTCATTTTTAACTCCTAGCGAATACGCTTAATATTATAAGTACGGTCTAAATAGCTCTGAGTTTGCGATAAACGCAGTGGCAATAAAGGCGTTACCGATACCCCATTAAGTGAACTTGAATAAAAACTACCATCAGCCTTGTTATAACCCAACCCTTTAACATCATGGATCACATACGGTTGACCGTCTTGTTCACCTAAGTACATCATTACATGGCCTGGTATATAAATTAAATCGCCCACTTGCATGTTATTAACTACCGCTAATTTATCGCTTTCATTGCTGGTTTTATCAAAACGGTGATTAGTACCATACTCCCCCTTCCCCTGCTGACCTGAATTACGCGGCATTAATAGACCAAATGATTTATATATTTCGCCAACAAAACCAGTGCAGTCACGGCCATTATAGTCGTGTCCCCAACCGTAGCGTTCGCCTAAAAATTTAAACCCTTGTTTTATTAAATGCTGTTGGGTGTAAGGTAAATACCCTAAATGCACATCACTGCTGCGACTGATCAAGGCAGGCTTAATAACTAACTGACCTTGTTCCCCGCGGGTTGGCAGTTGCACAACATAATTAGCGTAGGTGTTTTGGCCATTTAATAAATGAGGGGTTTTTTCTGCAGGCATTAGAGGCAGACGAACGCCCATGTCCAATTGCACTTGCGATGTAGTGGCATCATTAGGCACGTAAGCAGTATTTACTTTTGCGCCAGTTATCAATAAAAAGTCATCGTTATTTTTAAATTCACGAAGTGTGCTTTTATTCGATATCGCAATATCAGCTTTGGGCGCCCATGCTAGATAGTTATAAGCGCGCACAAGTAACCATTTCTTATCGGCACTTTCATGCAAAATAGCCACTGTATCACCGGGGAACAATCCGCTTTCTTGAAAACGGTCTAAGTCATTATCTAAGCCACTATTTAATACTCGGTCCGACGTTGGAAAAGTACGCAGGACTGAGCGCTTTACCACCATGGCATAACTAACTTGATTATTATCTGCCACAGCGTCTAAATTCAAATTGGCTAGATATTTTGCAAAATGCTTATTACTTAATGCCACGCCATTAGGGTAAAAACGCGGGCTTTTTGGTACCGCACTAATACTGAGAATATATGCCTTTAACTGCTCACGAGTTAGCTGAGAGGCAAAATCGAGTGGATCGACAATATGTTCATTGTCAGCAATCAATTGTTTATTAAATGCCGCGATTTGCGCTGCACTCATCAGAGTTTTATCTGTCACTTGGCTTAACCAGTGCTGCGGGGTTAATTGAGATTGAGTGACCCCGATGACATCTGATTGCCACGTGTTAGCCGCCGCAATGACGGGTGCCATGGTAATAATACTTGCTAATGAAATACTCAGGGCGATAAATGTATGTCGCATTCGTGGGTTCCCTATTATCAATTTGCTTGGTAAGTCGTGCTGTGTGCTACTTATTATTGCTTTTGCGGTATCAGTAACTGTTTAAATGCATGCGTAAAATTAGCCTGCATTTTTAAGCCAACCACGGCTAAATTTTTTTCACTTGCACCTGGCACACTATTTTGTGCCGCTAAGGTAAATTCGCGTCCACCTTGAATAAACGGTAAGTAAACATGAGCCAACATGACAGTTTCTGTGGTTGAGCGTGTTTCGCTTGGACCCCAACCTATTTTTTGCCAAACTCGCCATTGCCCCTGCGTTAACTCGTCTAAAATTTGTTTTGCTGGGCGAGTATCGTCTGGTGCAAGCGCTTGCGCTAAAGAGTCAGTGATCATTTGACTGAGCCCTTGCATCATACCACCCACTTTAGCGGTTTTATCCGTATTGCCGGTGCCATTAAATAGTACATCAATGTCTTGTGCTTGTAGTAAAGGCTGCTGAGTTAAGGGCTCTCGAGTGTGGCTTGCTAAACGTTTTAACCACTCAGCTTGAGCCAAAGTTGTCATGGCTTTATTACCGGTTAAACCACAGCCATCACACCGGTAGTCTAAATAAGCAGGATCATCGGTATTAACAGTAAAATAAGCGATATTGCTAGCAATAACATCACTATCAGTACTTTGCCAACGAATCGTGCTAGGAGTAAAAATCTCTGTAGCATAAGCACCTTTAAACATAATGCGAGAATCATTAAGCTTTAGCCAATTATCTGCAAATAAATTACTTAAATAATCACGCCCAGCAACATTAATAAAGTAGCTCGCTATTGCATTAGAGTTTCCATCAGCGCTGCCAAAATGCTCGTAGCTATTAATACTAGTGATCAAATCAGCAACATTGCTATCACCTATTAGCGCATGTGCACCAAGCTCTGGGTTTATTTGCCGTACTTTTGCAATTGCACCGCTAAAAGCTTGAATTTTAGATGAACTCCATGGCTCATATAAATCATTCTGGGTACCATTTGCTAAATAACGATACGCTAGTTGGTTACCTTGCTGTTGGTAATCAATTACTAACAACTTACCCTGCGATGTCGGAATATCAAAATAGTGCCAATCTGCTGCCACGCGTTGCTGCCACCCTAACTGACTATAATTAACCTGCGCCGCCGTTTTATAGTGCGATTGCGCAACACGATTAGCAACTAAATGCGCCTGCATAGGAATATTTGTTAAATCAGCCGGTAAGACAGGCGCAGCCAACATCACCTGTTGATAGAACGTCTTATGTTGCTCTTGTAACGATACAACAGTCTCTTGCTGTGGCTGACTCTGACAGCCAAAAAGCCCAGTTACTAAGCTCACACTGAAAACATTCAGCCCCGCTTTTTTCAGTTTCATTACAATCAAAATTAAATTCCTTATGATTTTTATTTTTGGAATATTTTATTGAAAATAACATATTTTCCACAGCAAGCAAATATTTGCATCCGATTAACATCTTAAAACGTACTAGTATTAAATATAAACATTTCGATCTATTTATAAGGAAATGATAATGCGCACTTTTTTAATTCTATCTGGTAGCTTGTTTTGCTCTACCAATGTACTTGCAAACATTGAAGAAATTACCATATACGGACACCGCACGGGACTTATTGGTGAGGCTATTAGTGCATCAAGTGGCGTAATTGGCCAAGGTGAAATAGAAAACCGTCCAATGTTACGTAGCGCAGAAATGCTAGAACTGATCCCAGGTATGGCCGTCACACAGCACAGCGGCTCAGGTAAAGCTAATCAATATTTTATTCGCGGTTTTAATCTCGATCATGGTACTGACTTTGCCACCAGCATTGATGGTATGCCAATTAATATGCGCAGCCATGGGCATGGTCAAGGCTACACCGACCTTAACTTTATTATTCCTGAAACAATTTCGACTATAGATTATCAAAAAGGTGCGTATGGCGCCGCTCAAGGTGACTTTTCGACCGCTGGCAGTGCTGAATTTAATCTAGCTGATAATCCAAAACATCAACAACTTGACTTTACAATTGGCAAAGACAATTACCAACGCGTGATGGCATTAGGCTCGATTGGAATTGCTAACGGGAAAATTATTATTGCCGGTGAGTGGCAAGGTTATGATGGCCCTTGGCAAGATATCAATGAAGATGTAGATAAAAAAAATGCCCTAGTACGCTATGTAGGTAAAGCATGGGATGGCGATTTATCTGTCACGGCAATGGCTTATGACAACAGCTGGAATTCCGCAGATCAAATTCCACAACGGGCTGTAGACCAAGGTATTATCAGTGCACTAGGTTCACTCGATACGACCGTAGGCGGCAGCTCTAGTCGCTATAGTTTATCGGCAAACTGGCAAGGCCAGCACATTAAAGCCAATGCCTATGTGATCAACTACGACATGGACTTGTTTTCTAACTTCTCTTACTTTTTAAATGATCCTATTCATGGCGATCAGTTCCAACAAGTCGATAGCCGGACAATTAGTGGTGGCGCACTGAGTTATCAATTTGCTGATACTCTTGCAGATATGCTAATCCAGCATACAGTTGGTGTGGAATATCGCCGCGATGATATTGATCAAGTTGGTTTATACAATACCAAGCAGCGCCAACGCTTAAGTACTGTGCGTGAAGATGCTGTAGACGAAGCCAGCTACTCAGCCTATTGGCAATCACAAGTAAATTTAAGCCAAGCACTCGAAGCCACATTTGGTGTGCGTTATGATTACTTTGACGCAGATGTTGATAGCAATAACAGTATTAATTCAGGCAGTGCAGATGATGATTTGGTTAGCTTTAAAGCCAGCTTAAATTACCTGTTTAATGACAACCTAGCCGGTTATGCCAACTGGGGGCAGTCGTATCATTCAAATGATGCACGTGGAGCAACTATTAAACAAGATCCGGTGACACTTGAGTCTGCTGATAAGGTTGATTTACTGGTGCAAAGCAATGGCGCAGAGCTGGGTTTACGCTACTTTGATCAACAACGGTTTAATTTATCAGCAGCATTCTGGTGGCTAAGCTTAGATTCTGAATTATTATTTGTGGGTGATGCGGGTAACACTGAAGCCAGTGATGCATCAAAACGCTACGGTTTAGAGCTCAGTGCGTATTATTGGCTTAATGATGCCTTGAGTTTAGACGCCGAGGCCTCATTTACACATTCACGCTTAGATATCGATTCAAATGACGATCGAATTGAAGGTGCAGTGCCTGTGGTTGCCAGTACTGGCATTAATTGGCATATTACCCAGCAGTGGCAGTCTTCACTGCGCGTACGCCACATTGGCAAACGTATACTCAGTAGTGATGGCGATAAACGCTCAGAGCCGCTTACAGTCATTAATGGTTTAGTAAGTTATCAACAAACGCATTGGAAAGTGGGCCTTGAGCTATTAAATATATTTGATAGTACGGATCACGATATTGACTACTTTTACACGTCACGCTTAGCTGGTGAACCTATTGAAGGCGTTGAAGATAATCACTTCCACCCGATTGAGCCGCGTACCCTGCGCCTAAACTTCAGCCTGTTATTTTAGTTTGGTTATTGTTATTAATAATTGAGCTAAATACTTTGCTGATCCGGTTTATACTTTAAGGTATGAAGCGGATCAGCAAGGCTGCATTTTAAATTAACTCACTTAGCACTACTAAATAGCCATAGTGCACTTGTATATAAGCATTAAATAATCACCAGTTAGCCTTTAAAACTCTGCCATGGTCCTGTGATCGCTAATGTTTTTGTTGGTGAATACACATTAACAAATAAGGTGTTGCCATCAGCAGAAAAACAAGCTCCCGCCAACTCGGTTTGCGCTGTTAAGCGGGCAAAATTATATACATCACCACTAGGTGTTACGCCACGTAAATGGTTATCTACCACGTCGGTATACTGATCTTCACAAACGATCAAGTGCCCGTTAGGTGCAACAGTGAGATTATCACCAAAGTTAAATAACGACTTATCTGTGCTTTCTACAAATAGTTGAACGTGTCCTGGAGCTAGATGCTCTTTATCTGTTCCTTCAAATGCTGATGGTTGATACTTCATCACTTGACCAAGCTGCTTTTGACCACCATTAGTGCAACAAAAATAAAGTTCTTTTTCACCCCAATGTATCCCTTCACCACGAGCGAAAAGTGCAGCGCCTTGTTTGTGGCCGCGTATTCTTAAATCGTCTTTTGGACTTTCAGGTTGCGCCAAATCAACCCATTCAACGGCCATATTGTGTTGTAAAGGCATTACCCCTGTAACCCAATTACGAGTATCAAACTGTGGCTGTGCTTTAATCATCATAGCTTGAAGTTTACCTCCTTTACTCAACTTACCGTATTCATTAGGAATAAAACGATAAAATAAACTATCGCCTTTGTCTTCTGTCAGATAAACAATACCGGTTGTTGGATCAACAGCAGCTGCTTCGTGGTTAAACCGCCCCATTGCCTTGAGAGGCTCAGGGTTTACTAGTCCTTTAGCGTTGGCTGGTATCTCAAAAATATAACCGTGATCTTGATTAAAGCCATCCGCTTTAGTCAGAACAGTCTCTTCGCAAGTAAGCCAACTACCCCATGGGGTAATACCACCTGCACAATTGCGGATCGTGCCAGTGAGTGACAAATATTCTTGCTCTTTTTTACCGGTTTTTAAATTATAAATAATATGACTTGTGCCTCCTGGCAAAGCAACACCTTGCGCAGTAGTGTCATAAGCAAATGACGTTTTATGCGTTTGTAAGCTAACATCTGCTTTTGCTAAATCAGTTGGTTTTAATTCATGGTTTCTGACTAATGCAACCCGCTCATCATCAAGGGCAATACAGCCCATACCATCGGCTTTATCTGGCACTGTAAAGCCATCATCCATTTTATCACCCAGTTTTGATATAACTTGATAGCTAAACCCTGCTGGTAAATCGAGTAACTTGTTAGGATCAGTCACTAACGGACCATAGGCACTTAAATGCTCACTCACGTCAAGAAATGGTACTTTGCCAAAAGTACTACGAGAAAGCCCCATAAAAGCGAGTGTACCGGCACTAATAATAAATTGTCTTCTTGAGATCATCGTAAAACTCATAGTGTGATAAAATAACAGGCATATGATAAATGAAATTATCCTATAAAAACGGCCTCCATAAAAAGTTCATACAATTGTCATATCTCAAAGCAAACCTCATTGACAGTTGCTCTATTAAATTTCAGGCATAAAAAAACCGACTCTCGTCGGTTATCTTCTATTAACTTTAATAGTAATAGAAAGTGGTGGGCGCAGGACGTATCTTCAAAGAGTGAACCTTCGACCACTCGGTTGGTGGTTTCAACTTTAAAAAGCGCGGGATAAACCCGAGCCTACAGCAAATTTCAGGCATAAAAAAACCGACTCTCGTCGGTTATCTTCTATTAACTTTAATAGTAATAGAAAGTGGTGAGCGCAGGACGTATCTTCAAAGAGTGAACCTTCGACCGATCGGTTGGTGGTTTCAACTTTAAAAAGCGCGGGATAAACCCGAGCCTACAGCAAATTTCAGGCATAAAAAACCGACTCTCGTCGGTTACCTTCTATTAACTTTAATAGTAATAGAAAGTGGTGAGCGCAGGACGTATCTTCAAAGAGTGAACCTCTGACCGCTCGGTTGGTGGTTTCAACTTTAAAAAGTGCGGGATAAACCCTAGCCTACAGCAAATTTCAGGCATAAAAAAACCGACTCTCGTCGGTTACCTTTAAATAGAAAGTGGTGGGCGCAGGAGGATTCGAACCTCCGACCGCTCGGTTCGTAGCCGAGTACTCTATCCAGCTGAGCTATGCGCCCACATTCTATTTTGATTTTAAAGTCTTACTTTGACTGACGCATTAAGCTAATTAATAACAAAGCTTATTACGGATTTTAAAAATAAAAAAACCGACCATGTGTCGGGCTCTTTATAAATTAACACTAATAGAAAGTGGTGGGCGCAGGAGGATTCGAACCTCCGACCGCTCGGTTCGTAGCCGAGTACTCTATCCAGCTGAGCTATGCGCCCACATTCTATTTCGATTTTAATGTCTTCTCTGACATATTAGTATGCAATAACTAATATAACTCTCAGTAGTAAATAAAAAGTGGTGGGCGCAGGAGGATTCGAACCTCCGACCGCTCGGTTCGTAGCCGAGTACTCTATCCAGCTGAGCTATGCGCCCACTTTTGATTTACTTATTTATTCTCTAAGCAGAGTGTGTAAAGAATGGTGGGCGCAGGAGGATTCGAACCTCCGACCGCTCGGTTCGTAGCCGAGTACTCTATCCAGCTGAGCTATGCGCCCATTCTTTACTTTACAAGATAACCATTTATAAAATAAATGGCGGAGAAGGAGGGATTCGAACCCTCGATAGAGCTACAAACCCTATACTCCCTTAGCAGGGGAGCGCCTTCGGCCACTCGGCCACCTCTCCGTCTTGTGGGGCGTATAATAAAGATTTCAGAAAATATGTCAAACACTTTTCTTGTTTAAAGTAACTGTATGGTTAGAGAACACCCATAACAGCCAAAAAAGAGTCAACTTTGTTTAATCGTTAATCAAATTAAGAGGTTTTAATATCAGCGGATACACCGAGAACAGGCACTAATTCGTCAGTTAATTGTTCGAGATATTGATCTTGGTAGCCTAATTGCTGAAATTCAGCAATACATGCTCGATAATAGGTTTCTCTTTGTAATTCAATACTGAGTACTTCAGAGGGTGAATCAGGTTTATTATCTTTCATATAAAATCCGTTTATATAAGCCCTTTAGATTGACGCGAGTTTAAAAAACCATGCTTTATGCTGTTTTTTCAGTCAATAGTTTAGCTAAATTTAGAAATAATGCTCGTTCATTTTGATGATTTTATATAATTAATTTTTATTTTCACATAATTCAATACGTTAAAATTAAAATTTTATTATTGCCAGTATAATTTCCATTGACGGGACCCGCTACAGACACAAAAACGCCGCTATTAAAGCGGCGTTTATAATATCAACTTAATCTAACATAGCATTAGTCAGCTTGTGGGCGCATATGCGGGAACAAGATAACATCTTTAATTGTTGATGAGTCAGTAAATAGCATCACTAAACGGTCGATACCAATCCCCTCACCTGCCGTAGGCGGAAGGCCATACTCTAGCGCGCGAATGTAATCTTCGTCGTAGTGCATTGCTTCATCATCGCCGGCGTCTTTTTCTTCCACTTGGCGAGTAAAGCGCTCAGCTTGATCTTGTGCATCATTAAGCTCAGAGAAACCATTTGCAAGCTCACGACCGCCCACAAAAAACTCAAAGCGATCAGTAACAAATGGGTTTTCATCGTTACGACGAGCAAGTGGTGATACTTCCCACGGGTAACCGGTGATGAAAGTAGGTTGAATAAGCATGTGCTCTGCTGTTTCTTCAAATATTTCACATAAGAACTTACCTGGGCCCCACACACAATTTTCAGGAATTTTAACGTGCACTTGCTTTGCGTACGCTTTTAATTCGTCAAAGTGATTTTCTGGATCATTGAATACTGCAGCATTAAACTCAGGATTATATTTTAAAATCGCATCCGCCATACTTAAACGGGTAAACGGTTGGCCAAAGTCATACTCTACTGAGTCAACCACTTCGCCGTTCTCGTTTTTAGTCGTATTAACCACAATTGGGCTACCCAATACGTTAGTCGCAACAGTACGCAACATGTCTTCGGTGATGTTCATCAGGTCAATGTAATCAGCGTAGGCTTGGTAGAATTCGATCATAGTGAATTCTGGGTTGTGACGCGTTGATAACCCTTCGTTACGGAAGTTACGGTTAATTTCAAATACACGGTCAAAACCACCTACTACTAAACGTTTTAAGTAAAGCTCTGGTGCAATACGTAAGTACATATCGATATCAAGTGCATTGTGATGAGTCACGAATGGACGCGCAGATGCACCACCAGGGATAACCTGTAGCATTGGCGTTTCAACTTCCATAAAGTCACGATCTGCTAAGAAGCGACGAATACCTTCAACTACTTGTGAACGAATACGGAACGTTTCACGGGTTGCTTCATTAGTGATCAAATCAACATAACGTTGGCGGTATTTAGTTTCTTGATCAGATAAGCCATGGAATTTTTCAGGAAGTGGACGTAGTGACTTAGTCAGTAATTGATACTCTGTCATTTCTACGTATAAATCGCCTTTACCTGATTTATTAAGCGCGCCTTTAACACCAATGATATCGCCAGTGTCTAATTGACCGTATTTTTCTTTCAGATCTTTTTGGACATCTTTTGATGCATACGCTTGCACACGACCTTTCATGTCTTGAATTACAAAGAATGGTCCGCGTTTAGCTAGGATACGACCCGCGATAGACACAACGTGGTTAAGCTCTACTAATTCTTCTTTACTCTTATCACCAAACTCGGCCTGTAAGTCTGCCGTGTAATGCTCACGACGGAATTGATTTGGATGACCGTTAGCAGGGCAATTGGCGCGAATAGCGTCTAATTTGCCACGACGCTCAGCGATTAACTTATTTTCGTCTTGGATTTGATCAGTCATTTTTTAGCTCTTTTTTAGCTTGGTGGTTATAGGCCAGATTTTAAGCTGGCTTCAATAAATTTATCTAAATTGCCGTCAAGTACCGATTGGGTATTACGGTTTTCAACGCCGGTACGTAAATCTTTAATGCGCGCATCATCAAGTACGTATGAACGTATTTGACTGCCCCAGCCGATGTCAGATTTGGCATCTTCTTGGGTTTGCTTTTCAGCATTTTGCTGCTGTAGCTCAAGCTCAAATAACTTCGCTTTTAACTGCTTCATCGCTTGTGCTTTATTTTTATGTTGAGAGCGTTCGTTCTGACACTGCACTACCGTATTTGTCGGTACGTGGGTAATACGTACCGCAGATTCTGTGGTATTTACGTGCTGACCACCCGCGCCTGATGCACGGTATACGTCGATACGTAAATCAGCCGGATTAATATCAATCTCAATATTATCGTCAACTTCTGGATAAACAAATGCAGAAGCAAACGAGGTATGACGACGGCCACTTGAATCAAATGGGCTTTTACGTACTAAACGATGAACCCCAGTTTCTGTACGTAACCAGCCATACGCGTATTCACCAACAAAGCGCACAGTTGCGCCTTTAATACCGGCAACATCACCATCAGTGGCCTCTACCAGTTCAACTTTAAAGCCTTTGGCTTCACCCCAGCGTAAATACATGCGTAATAACATGTTACACCAGTCTTGAGCTTCTGTACCGCCTGAGCCTGATTGTAAATCAAGGTAAGCATCATTTGCGTCATGTGCGCCAGAGAACATGCGACGAAATTCTAAACCTTCAAGCTGTTCGTTTAGGTCTGTCAGTTCGCTTTGTGCTTCATTGAAGGTCTCTTCATCTTCTGCTTCAACTGCAAGTTCAAGCAACCCTTCAACATCGTCAGTACCAGTTACTAGATTATCGATAGTTTCAACAACCGCTTCTAATGCTGACTTTTCACGACCTAGTGCTTGTGCTCGCTCGGGCTCATTCCATACGGCTGAATCTTCAAGTTCGGCGTTAACTTCTTCTAAACGTTCTTGTTTAAGAGCGTAGTCAAAGGTACCCCCGAAGCAGTTCAGTACGTTCGCGAATTTCCTTGATTTGATTAATCACAGGATTCACTTCAAACATGTACATTACTCCAAAATGGCTGGTTTACGCGGCTAATCGCCAGGTAAAATTATGCTAATAATTATTTAAATTTCGCTTTAAATAATAAAACGCCCGATTTTAACAAAAAACCGTGCGTTTTATTAGTACTTTATGCATCGATAATAGATATTTTTTAAGCTACTTTTTGCAGCTCACGGACAATTAACTGTAATGAAAATTTACCTCTAAACTCATTGATATCGAGCTGATAGGCCAATTTCACCAAGCGCGCTTCAGTATCAGGCCACTCGCGCACATCAATACCGAAGGCAATAGCATCAACCAAACGCCCTGAACGGTGTTTTAATACCAGCTTTAAGTGCTTTTCACCAACAATGCGCTGCTGTACGAGTTCAAAAGTGTGTTCAAACACGGGTTCTGGAAATTGCTGCCCCCATGGCCCTGCTTGTTTGAGTACATTTGCAAACTCCATGCTAAAGCAGTCATCAGCAAGCTCGCCATCGGTTAAGATAATACAGCGTTTATGCTCTTCACTTAGCTGCCCACTTACCGCCTGCTCAAACTCACGTTTAAACTCACTAAAGTGCTGCTCATTAATACTCAGACCGGCCGCCATAGCATGACCACCAAATTTACTGATCAAATGTGGATGCAAGGTATTTAAGCGCTCAAGCAAGTCACGCATGTGCAAGCCTTCAATCGAGCGGCAAGAGCCCTTTATTTCACCGTTGTCGCCACCAGCAAAAATTACTGTTGGGCGGTGGTATTTCTCTTTTAAACGTCCCGCTAAAATACCGATCACACCTTGATGCCAGTCTTCTTGATATAAACAGATAGCATCAGGTGTTTGTTCATCGCTAAAAGCGAGCTTATCTAGCACGGCTTGTGCTTCAAGTTGCATGCCCTGCTCTATCTCTCGACGCTCATGGTTTAAACTATCCAGCTCAGCGGCTATGCGTCGCGCTTGATTGATATCAGTGGCCAGTAAGCAAGCTATGCCTAAACTCATATCATCTAAACGCCCTGCGGCATTTAAGCGTGGTGCAAGCGAAAAACCAAAATCACTGGCGCTTAAACGCGCTGCGTTACGATTAGCGACCTCAATCAGCGCTGTAATACCTGGGCGTGTTTTGCCGCTACGAATTCGCGCTAAACCTTGGTGAACTAAGGTGCGATTATTGGCATCCAGTGCCACCACATCAGCAACCGTACCTAGCGCTACAATATCAAGCAGATCGGCTAAGTTAGGCGGTGGTTGCTGCGCAAAATGACCAACATCACGCAATGCACTTCTAAGCGCAATCAATAAATAAAATGCAACCCCGACTCCTGCGATTGATTTTGATGGAAACTCACAATCATGGCGATTAGGGTTAACGATAGCGTCAGCATTGGGTAGTTGTTCGCCTTGCAAGTGATGATCGGTAACCAGCACTTTAATGCCCGCGGCTTTTACAATTGCGATGCCAGCAATACAGGAAATACCATTATCAACAGTAATCACTAGATCTGGTGCCATAGTGACTATTTGCTCGGCCAACGCGGGACTTAAACCATAGCCTAAGCTGAATCTGTCTGGCACTAAATAATCTAAATGAGCAAAACCAAACATCGCTAAGCCTTGCATTAAGGTAGCGGTGCTGGTTGCGCCATCGGCATCAAAATCACCCACGATCAGCACTTTACTTTGCGCTCGCAGAGCATGTTGAAGTAAAGCGGTGGCTTTATCTATGTCTTTAAATAATTTGAAGTCATGTAAAGTGGCTGCGCTATTATTTAGCTCATCGGCATGATTAACTTGGCGGCTGGCATAAATTTGTTTAATAACAGGGTGCAAATGGCTTGGCAGGTGTGAATCATCATGATGATCACGAGCAACAATTAATTTTTTCATGCAGGCGCGGTACTTTTAGATTAAGGAATAAAGACAAAAAAAGGCCTTAACGGCCTTTTTATAAAAAGCATAATACTATGACGATTTATTAGCGTCTAACGCAGCAGCTAATGCGGCCGCAGGCTGATAACCTGGGATCATCGTACCATCTTCTAAAATAATTGCTGGTGTACCGCTAATGCCAAAACTTTGGCCAAGCTGATAATGTTCTGCAACTGGGGCATGACAACCGGCCATTACTTTTGTATCAGCGCCCGATTTTGCTGCTGTCATTGCTTCTTGTTGATCTTTAGCACACCAAACATTCATTAGATCTGCATAGCCTGAGCCTTGTAAACCACCACGTGGAAACGCTAAATACTTAACGGTAATACCCGCTTCAAGTAAATCATCAAGCTCGCGGTGTAACTTACGGCAATAACCACAGCTAATATCAGTAAACACAGTTATGCTATGTTTCTCATTTTTAGCTTTGTAAACAATCATTGAGTCTTCATATTGCGCTAGGCCTTCTTTACGAACGCCATTAAGCGCTTGCTCGGTTAGATTGTTACGGTTATTTAAATCAATCAAGGTGCCTTGCATTAAGTATTGACCATCTGCGCTTGCATACAGCACGCCTTTATCAGTGATCAACTCTTTTAAACCAGCCACTGGGCTTGGGCTAATTTGCTTAACAGTAACACCTAGCTCTGCAAACTTAGTCACGATTGGATCGTTGGCATCAGGAATGGCTGCAACGCCATTGGCAAACGCACTTATACTGGTGCCTAATATCGCACCGGCTAATACTAACTTTTTCATAATGTTCTCTTATATCCTGATAATTCTTAACTACTCAGACCGCCGAAGTACGAAAAAATTCTCACTAAGCGCGCGGATGATGTTGTTGATGTACCAATTTTAACCGTTCATTAGCTACATGGGTATAAATTTGTGTGGTTGATAAATCACTATGCCCTAACATCATCTGTACAACCCTTAGGTCAGCACCATGATTTAGTAAGTGTGTTGCGAACGCATGGCGCAACGTATGGGGCGATAAAGGCGATTCAACTGCTGCCAAAATAGCATAGTGTTTAATACGATGCCAAAAAGTTTGTCGAGTCATACCGACTCCACGCTTTGACGGAAACACAAAATCAGTGGCATGTTTGATCATTTGCGCGCGCCCCACTTTTAAAAATTGCTCGAGCCAATACATAGCCTCTTCGCCAAGCGGCACCAAACGCTCTTTATTACCTTTACCTTTAACAAACACCACTGCTTGGCGCAAATTAATTTGTTCAATACGCAACCCAACTAACTCGCTAACCCGTAAACCCGTTGCATATAATAGCTCTAACATAGCTTTGTCTCGCAAGCCCATCGGCTCTTCAACATTAGGCGCCGCCAAAAGTGCTTCTACTTCATTTTCTGACAACGTTTTCGGCAATGATAGGCCCGCTTTAGGCTGAGCAATATTTACCATTGGCGAATCAGTAATGTGTTTTTCACGTACAAAGTATTGGTAAAAGCGCTTTAACGCGCTAATACTGCGCGCCGTACTGCGAGGCTTTAAACCTAAATCAACACGATGCGCTAAATAGCTTTCAATATCTTGGCCACTCACGGTGAGCAAATCTTGACCTTTTAAAAAGTGGCAAAATTTATCCAAGTCGCTGCGATACGCAGATAAAGTGTTATCGCTTACGTGTTGTTCTAAATAGAGGTTATCTAAAAAAGATTCAAGATAATCGCTATTACCGAGTAGTTCGTCGTGATCTGTAATGGCTGAGTCTAATGACTCATGATCAGGTAACGTGGTCACAGTTATTCTCATAGTTATCAAGGTATCAATTAATAATACCTTACGGTAAACTTCAGCCTATCATATCAGGCAAATACACAGTGATAAATACGATGCAAATTGGTTTATTTTATGGTTCTACCACATGCTATACAGAAATAGCAGCAGAAAAAATTCGCGATATTATCGGTCAAGACATTGTCAGCCTGCATAACATCAAAGATGAACCATTAAAAAATGCAGAAAATTACGACTTTATCATCTTTGGTATCTCCACATGGGATTTTGGCGAGTTACAAGAAGATTGGGAGTCGATTTGGGACGACATTAAAGATGTTGATCTCAATGGCAAAACCATCGCTTTATTTGGCATGGGCGATCAACAAGGTTATGGTCAATGGTTTCAAGATGCACTTGGTATGTTACATGATGAAATAAGTAGCCAACAATATACTTTATTAGGATTGTGGCCGAACGACAGCACGTATGAGTTTGAAGCCTCTAAGGCACTCACCGAAGATGGCAAACACTTCGTTGGTTTAGCCCTTGATGAAGACAGCCAATACGAACACAGTGATGAGCGTATCGCTAACTGGGTTGAACAGATCATGACTGAGTACAGCGAGACATTATAAATCTCGCTGCGTAACACTGATAAGCGCAACAACGAATAGCTAAATTTACGGTTTAACAATGGCCTTATATGTTTCACCAATTAATCAATACATAGTTTATTTTCTATGTAACAAATGATAACGAATCATCTATGACTTATAGATATAATGCGCGGCTTTATGCCGCGCATGTAAAAAGTATTGCCTAGCACTGTAATTATAGTGAGAATGTACGGCCTATCGACAATACAATACGCTCATCTGCAGTATCAATATCTAGGCTGGTGTTCTCGCCCGCTACCTCAATGTCAAAACCCGCTAAACTTGTTTGATAAGCAAGACGATAGTGGTTATACGATTTACCATCGGTATCCCATGCAAACTTATCGCCATCGAGTGAATTTGAAATATCAAAGCTGGCACGCAGTGCGTGATTAGGTGCAAGTTCAATGGTGTGTGCAACCATAGAAATCACATGACCTGCGCCGGTACCAAAATAATCCCAGCTATACCAGAAGTTAAGCTCTGTTTGCCCTAACTCACTTGCGTAACCAAATTTAGTGTAAGCTTCAAAGTAGTTACCATCGCTTGAGTTGCTTTGCCCATGGTAACTGTAATACGCAAGGCCGTAATCAATACTGAGCGCTTCATTTAACTGCGCATAGCGACCGAAGTAAGCATCCCATTCAATATTTGTGTCGTCACCAAAGTCAACGTTTGACGCCCACGTGCCAGCATACATGCCTGACTCGCCAAATGAATAATCAAGGCTACCTTGTAGCGCTGGGTCGTTTTGCGTTTGGCTCACACCATTAAAGGTATAATCTGATGCGCCGGTTACGGTTGCTGACCAATCAGCCAATACTGAGGTTGAAAAAAGTGCAAACGGTAATGCGACTGCTAATAATGTTTTTTGTGTTGTCATGTTAATTCCTTCGCTACTGTATAAGCTAATATCTAGCTAGCTGATTCAATTTTTGTGTAGTCAATTTTGTTGTCTTTCGGCGAACTATCAATGTTACTCACAGTTTTAACTTTGCTATAGGCAATATAGGCTGCACACGCAAAGAACAAACCAATCACTAACACCCCGACCCACTGGATTTGTAGAAAGTTCTGCTTAAATAATAGGGTTAATAATGAAAGAGCGACAACATTTAGCGCAATATATTTAAATTTACCTAAACGTTTAACCGTCATACCCATATTGTCGGTGTATAAACGGATCAGTGAATCAAGCGAGTTGATCACAAACACTACGCCAACAAATACCATTGCTATATTTTTGATCCCTTGTGTAGCAATACCTGCTTCGTGATACTGATAAAGCACGCCAAACCAAATTGCGATTGGGATTGAAGGGAAAATTAACATTGCCCCCAATACTTGATAGGTTTTTAATCCACCGACAAAACGCGATGTGAATTGACCAATCATAATACTCCACGCAAACCACCAAAATAAATAAAACTCATGGTAATCATTGAGTGGCAGTACAAACTGATTAATATTGCCAAAGTAACTACCAATTAACGTTAAATTATTTGTAAAATCTGACACTTGGCCATTTTCGCCCATAAATGCGCCAAACCACATAAAACCAATTAGCGCTATAAATAACCAGGTAGTTGAAATACTTAGAAAACGTACATATTTAATATCGGTGCTTGAATACACCGCAAAGCAAATAGCTGCGAATACAATTAAATAAAATGACGGAATAATCGACTCACCATCACCTAGACTAGGTAAATACCAAGGTAGGTTAGAGAGCAATAAGAAAGCGGTGAAGGCACAAGTACCAATAATAACTACATTATTGATTAATTTAACCCAAGGAATTTCGAAAAATTTCACTTTAGGTTCTATTACACAGAAATAAAAGCACGTAAGGAAATAGAATCCCCAGATCAGAAAGCCCCAATAACCAAACTCGATAGCTAGTGGATTGGCAAACGCGTACTCTGGGCTTGCTTTTATGTCTGCATAACCTGCAAACTCAGTGAGTGGAAACATGATCAAGCCAACATCTAAGCCTGATGTGAATAAGATGGCGATAAAGGTAAATGTTCTTACCGGTGTGACGCCAACACACTTTACATTGCCCCATTTTACTAAAATTGCAACAATTGCTAGTAGGGTGAAAATAATGCCTGCGCTAAGCCATAAGGTCATAATTCCCTCCCCAAAATAAATGAAAATACATCATTATGTCTCCGTGTTTTTAGTCTCGCATTAACGCACCACAAACAACTTATGATGCGCGCCACTGCAAGCCCCACAGCACAAAGTATGCTGCAGGTGACTTTATTAGATCTCCGAACTACGCTGCACAGTTTGCCATTGAGATTCAACAGCAACCTTTGCTTGCGATTTACTAAGTGGTGGCCTACCTAAAATTAGATCAGCCGCTTTTTCTGCCACCATAATGGTTGGCGCATTTAAATTTCCGTTAGGAACCGTTGGGAAGATTGATGAATCCACCACATGCAGTCCCTCAATGCCATGTACTTGAGTGTTTGAGTTTACTACTGCCAGTTCATCTTCACCCATTTTGCATGAACATGAAGGATGGTAAGCACTCTCAACTGCCTGACGTACAAAAGCATCTATTTGTTCATCGGTTTGAATCTCTTTACCTGGTTGGATTTCGCCATCGCGGTAATCATCAAACGCACTTTGCTCAATGATTTCACGCGTTAAACGCACACAGGCTCTAAACCCTTCAATATCATCTTGATGCTGTAAATAGTTAAATTGGATCTTAGGTGCAACCGATGGATCAGCCGATTTAATTGTTACTGCACCGCGGCTTTTAGGTTTGTTATGCCCTACATGGACTTGAAAACCATGGCCATCAAAAGCACTTTTACCGTCATAACGAATTGCCGCAGGTAAAAAGTGATATTGAATATCAGGCCACTCAACCCCCGGTTTTGAGCGAATAAATGCACAAGATTCAAAATGATTAGTCGCCCCAAGACCGCTGCGGTTTAATAACCAACGCGCGCCAATAAGGCCCTTTGAAATAAGGCCAAGCTTGCCGTTTAAGGTAATTGGCTGCTTACACTTATACTGGAAATAAAACTCCAAGTGATCTTGCAGGTTTTGCCCAACTCCAGGTAAATGGTGCTTAACCTCGATACCTGCGGCTTTAAGTATTTCGCTGTCGCCAATACCCGAAAGTTGCAAGACATGCGGCGAACCAATCGGACCGGCACTTAAAATAACGTCTTTACTGGCCTTTGCCTTAACAATATCGCCATTAACTTTGTACTGCACGCCAACGGCTTTTTTGCCTTCAAGCAACACCTTTTCAGCCAACGCACCAGTAACAATAACTAAGTTTTTACGTGACTTCACTGGGTCTAAATATTCACGACTTGCAGAGCTGCGCACACCGTCTTTAACGGTCATGTGCATTGGACCAAAACCCTCTTGCTGCGCTGCGTTATAATCGTCAGTGGCTGCATATCCGGCTTGCTGGCCCGCTTTGATAAAGGCTTTATAAAGCGGGTTCGCCATTTCATTACCGTTGTTCACACCCAAAGGGCCACGATCACCACGATAGTCGTTTTTACCTAAATAGAATGATTCTGCTTTTTGAAAATACGGTAAACAGGATTGATAATCCCACCCTTGTGCACCATGTTGTTGCCATTCATCAAAGTCTTTAGCATGGCCACGTACATACACCATGCCATTAATAGATGATGAGCCACCTAACACTTTGCCACGCGGGCAGTGCATTTGACGATCATCTAGATACGGTTCAGCTTCACTATGAAACTGCCACGCGTATTTATCTGAATTCATCGGAATTGATAGCGCGGTAGGCATTTTAATAAAAATGCTTTTATCGCTGCCGCCAGTCTCTAATAATAAAACGCGGTTGCTGCTATCTTCGGATAAACGATTAGCCAGTACACAGCCTGCCGACCCTGCACCCACTATGATGTAATCATACGTTAGTGCAGTCATTAAAATGGGCTCTCTATATTAGTCATACCGACATAAATCGATTTAGTTTGGGTGTAATGATCAAGTGTTTCAATACCATTTTCACGACCGATACCTGACTGCTTATAACCGCCCACAGGCATTTCTGCTGGCGAATTGCCGTAGCTGTTGATCCAACAAATGCCTGCTTGCAGCTGATGAATAACACGGTGTGCGCGCTTAATATCTTTGGTAAACACGCCTGCAGCAAGGCCTAAGTGAGTATCGTTAGCACGGTGAATTACATCATCTTCGTCATCAAACGTTAATACGCTCATTACGGGACCAAAGATTTCTTCTTTGACGATCGTCATATCATCAGTGCAATCAATAAATACCGTTGGTGCAACAAAGTAACCGTTTGGTGCAGAGGCTGGGCTAAGCGTTTTACCACCCGTTAATAACGTTGCACCTTCGCTGATGCCTTTATCGATATAGCTCATCACTAATTGTTGATGCTTTTTGGAAATTAATGCGCCAAAGTTAACGTTAGGATCGAGTGGATCGCCCGCTATAATATTTTCTTCAGTGCGTGTTTTAAGCTCATCAATAAATTGCTGATAAACATTTTTGTGAACATAAATACGGGTGCAGTTAGTGCAAATTTCACCTTGCGTATAAAAATTACCTAACATTGCAGCACTTACTGCCTGTGAAATATCGGCATCATCAAATACTAGCAGTGGTGATTTACCACCAAGTTCCATGGTGACATCTTTTAATGAACCCGCAGCACTAGCAACTACTTTTTTACCTGTGCCTACTTCGCCGGTAAACGATACTTTCTCAATATCAGCTGATTGTGTTAACCACTGGCCAACTTCTGCTGCACCTTGCACCACGTTGAACACGCCTGCAGGTACACCCGCTTCGATGAATATTTCGGCAAGCTTAATTGCGCCAAGTGGCGTTTCTTCAGAAGGTTTAAAAATAAATGCATTTCCGGCAGCCAAAGCTGGGCCTGATTTCCAACAAGCGATTTGCAGCGGGTAGTTCCACGCACCGATTCCGGCACAAATCCCTAATGGCTCTTTACGGGTATAATAAAAATCTTCGCCAACCATTTGCTGCTGGCCAACTTGGGCAGGTGCTAGCCCTGCAAAATACTCGATTACATCAGCGCCAGTTTGCACATCAACACACTCGGCTTCTTGCCATGGTTTACCGGTATCTAGCACTTCTATTTTTGCAAGTAAATCATTACGCTCGCGCAATAATGCAACCGCTTTTAGTAAGATACGACTACGTTCAATCGGACTCATAGTTGACCATGCAGCAAATCCTTGTTTAGCACTTTGAATAGCCGCATTTTGAATAAACGCATCTGCCACTTCTACATAATAAATTACGTCATCTGTTGCTGGGTTTTTAACTGCAAATGTTTCGCCACTTTGATTTTTTAAAAAGTGACCATTGATAAAGTTTTGATAAACAGGTGTTGTCACATTAAGCTCCATACTGTTTGATAAGTGAACATACAAAGTTTTTTGCTAGCTGTTCACAATGTGCAAATTGATCTTGATCAGACTTACTTAGTACCGCTCTTAACCATAAGCCATCGATCATTGCCGCACATAATTGCGCTGCAAGTTTGGCTTCATCATCACCCATCAATTGTTTAAATGAGCTGACTAAATTACTAAGAAGTCGTCGGCTATTTACGTTCTGTAAGCGATGCAACTGAACATCGTGCATCGATTGCGCCCAAAAGCTTAACCAAGTTTTAGTGGTATCGCTGCGCTGTTGTAATCTGGCAAAGTTAGCTTCTATTATCAGCATTAACCTTTGCTCAGGGGTCGTTGTTGGCGTTACTTGTTTGATCAGCTCGTGTTTTAGATTGGTTAATAAATAACGCACAGTGGCTTCTATCAAGCCCTGCTTACCACCAAAATAATGACTAATAATGCCCGACGATAATCCTGCTTTTTTACTGATACTATTAATGGTTGTTGCTTGTAAGCCAAATTCAGCAACCGAACTAATAGTAGCGTCAATTAGCTGCTGACGACGGACAGGTTCCATTCCAACTTTAGGCATATTTTTATTAATTGAACGTTCAATAAAAATAAAGATTAAAGTAATGGAACTGATAATTCAAGGTTGACAAACTGTGAATAGGCTAAAATGAAGAGAGCTAAGTGACCCTAAGTAACTGTACTAGCGTTGATAAATCGGCTTAGAAAAAAGTTGCGAAAAAAATTGAAAAACAGCTGTTTTTTAAGTAAATGATACAAAAATCAGCTATATTAGGTTGAAAATCATATCTGGTTAGTCTCAGGTGTCACTTTTAAAATCACAGAATTATCTATCAAAAAAAACAAACTATAGGAAACTCGATGTCTAATTTTAATGAATATAAAGTATTGCATGTTGTTGAAGGTGGCTGTGGCACATTGCTGCTAGGTTCGAGCGGGTTACCACTTAAAAGGCTAGAAGCAACACTTAATGATGAAGCACAAAATGGCTGGCAACTGGTATTTCAGGTTATCGAAAGCAAACGTTTTTTGCTATTTTGGTCACGCGAAGCTGTGATCTTAACGTTAGGCAGAAACCGTGCTTAAAGCAATGACGCTTAGTGCAATTCGCCGCTATCAAAAAAATGGCGGCGCTAAGGCACATTTTAATATTAGTTGTAATTTCAGTCCTTCCTGCTCAGAGTTTACTCATCAAGCAATTACTAAATATGGGCTAGTGAAAGGTCTGTTTATTGGCGTAAAAAGAATACGGCGTTGCAATAACCCCGACTGTGTAACCGTAAAATCCGATCCACTTCCTTAAGGCTTATTAATGCCATGACATCAGAACAACTAAATGCTCAAGAAGAGCAGCTTCGTTCAGAAGTAAATGCATTGTCCCCTGAACAGCGTAAACTATTTTACCAGCAAGAAAAGCGTCTCGTTAAAGACCCTGATACTTATGCGGTACTGAATTGGTTTTTTGCCGCAGGTTTACACCACTTTTACTTAGGTAGATTTCAACGTGGTGCGGTGAATTTAACGCTGATGCTAATTGGCATACTCACTATTTATAGCTTTGGCGTATTTTTAATCATCGTCGTTTTGTTAATTGAATTACCACAGCTTTTTAAGAGTCAACGCATCGTCCATCAATATAACAATCAAGTTATGGCTGATATTCTAAAACAACTAACCGACTCTTGATTACTTAAAGCAAATGCTAGATACTGTTTTTTTATACAGTTACGGTGTGTGTTATGAAAAAAGAATTACCCGAAAAATATTATTTAGCCCACTTTAAAGAGCTAATAACATTTATCGACACTCAATGCAGACACTTATTAGAGCAAAAACACGTCGATTTCATTAATAAAGCAAACCGACTTACTGAGCAAGGCCAGTGCATGCTGGCACGCATTTATTCTCGTAAACCTTTACTCGTAGCAATCACCACACTTAATTATAATGAAATAGACAGCCCTGCACTGGCACTCGAAGAGCTAAAAACAGCACAGCTCATTAGTCATCCAAATTACACTGACTATCAACACGTACTCGCACATCTAACTAAACCCGCATTGCTAGCACTACTTGCGCCTTTCGATATCCAACCTAGTATTAAAAAAAGCGTTACTAAAGCGCAATTAGTAGCACAGACTTGCGATTTTTTTGCTACTAAGCCGGAACATTTAACCTGCCTTTATAACCAGTTTGTTATTAATAACCGCTTTGCTGTGTATGAATACTTTGAATTTCTATACATAGGCCGCTTAAGCACTGGTGATATTAACCATCAAAATAGCTTTGTACTGCGTGATTTGGGCCTAAGAACCACACGAGAAAACCATACAGTAAGTTTAGCTCGCTTTGATACACGTGAAGAGGCGCAATCTAACTACGCGCTAAATCGTTATCGCATGGCATTTAAAAGCGCGCAAAGTGATGACGAATATCAAGCTTTAGCTATTGAGCTTATTAATCAACCGGCCGAAGGTACATTAGCAGTCAACCTTAAAAACAAGCTCCTTTTACGACTTCACCAACAACTAAAAAAATATAATATTGAGCTGTGTTTTACACTTTTAAATGCCTGTGAAAATAGCGCTGAAGCAACTGAATTACAAATACGCGAGCAATACCGCCAAGGTAATAAAGAGTGGGTAAAAATCCAGCTTGAAACCATCATCGAAGATCCGCTCACTGATGATTTACTGTATTTTGCTGATGACTTTTTAATGCGTAAATTTAACAAGCAAACTCGCTCTCGCTTAAGTGCAATGCTCGCCGATACGCAATGTGTTATTGAAATTGATGAAGTTTATCGAAACGATGTAGAGCAAGGTGTTACAGAACACTACACTCAACAAGGGTTAACTGTTTTTTATACCGAAAATACGCTTTGGCAGAGCCTTTTTGGTTTAGTTTTTTGGCGCGAGCTTTATATAGATACTCCCACCCCACCTTGCAATGAGTTTGATATGTTTCCACAATCATTGAGAACCGACTGCTTTTATCATACCCAACACCAACAAATTGAAGCACTACTAGCAAACTGGCAAACACCGGATGATTTACTAAAACACGTTTGTAAAAGTGCCGCCCGTTATTTTGAGCAAGCTAATGGGCTGTTTCGCTGGCATAGCGAGCTATTACGACCATTAGAAGTGCTGATTTTAAATAGCTCATTAGCAGCGCTAAAAAGTCACTTAAAGAATATGACCATGCGCTTTATGCAGCTTAAAGATGGTTACCCTGATTTGATGGTGCTAAATGCTAATAAACTCCATTTTGAAGAAGTAAAAGCCCCAGGTGATAAATTAAGACGTAATCAGTTAACAACGATTGATTGCCTAAAAAGTACTGGATTCAATGTACACATTGCGGCCGTAAAATGGGTTAATGATCCCAATCGTATTTACAGCGTGGTCGATATTGAAACCACCGGTAGTTTAAAGGGCGGCAATCGGATCACCGAAATTGGCATAGTCAAAATGCAACACGGCAAAGTAATTGATACTTGGTCAACACTTATCAACCCGCAAATGCGCATTCCTAAGTTTATAGTGTCTTTAACAGGTATTAATGACGCAATGGTAGCAACTGCACCACGCTTTACTGAAATAGCTGAGACTTTACTTAATAAACTAAAAGGCACTATTTTTGTGGCTCACAATGTAAACTTTGATTACGGCTTTATTCGTAAAGAATGTGAAATGGCGGGTATCCACTTTAAAATGCCAAAATTATGTACTGTGGTTGAATCTCGCAAAGCGTTTGCTGGTTTAAAATCATACTCTTTAGGTAACCTCAGTGCGCATTTTGACTTAAACCTAATAAGCCATCACCGAGCACTCGCTGATGCCAGCGCAACCGCAGAATTACTTTTACTCATTCAACAAAGTCAAAATTGATATCCCATTAAATAGGATACTCCCCCCACTTATGAGGCATAAAAAGCTTAATTGAAAATTTGTAAATAGCGGCCAAATGTTCTAAACCTTAAGAGTAGCCTTTAGAGGAAGTTCCTTATGCCGTCAACAAACACAATAGATAAACACTCCGAATTTGCGCGCTGTTTAGAGTGCAATAAGGTCAGCACTTTTGCAGCATTTCATTGGCTGGCACTGGCCTTTAAAGATATGGCCAGCGCCCCTATTTTAAGCTTGATTTATGGGATTGTTTTCACTCTGATCCCGCTGGCAATTGTCTATTTCGCGGTGTTCACTGACAGCTACTTAGTTGTTTTACCAGCCAGTGTCGCATTTGCTCTGATCGGCCCAGTATTTGCGGTCGGTCTCTATGATGTTGCTTGGGAGCTAGAAAAAGGCCACACACCAACACTTAGCCATTCTCTAAAATCAATGTTCAGAAATCCGGTCGGTGAATGGGGATTTGCAATTTTACTGATGGTAATAATGATTATATGGATGCGACTGGCAGCGATAGTTCATGCACTTTACCCCAGTCATGCTAATCCTACATTTGAAGAACTCTCCGCTTTTTTAACTTTAGGTACCATTATCGGCGGAATTTTGCTGGTTACTGTATTTGCTATTTCAGCATTTACTCCACAAATTATGATGGAAAGACGGGTCGATATAATGACCGCGGTTATGTCTTCAATGAATGCCGTTAAAACCAACTTTTCAGCGATGATTGTTTGGTCTGCATGTATTTTTATACTCGTAGCCCTTGGTTTTGTCACTGGTGCTACTGGTTTTATAGTGATTATGCCACTACTTAGCTATGCCAGCTGGCACGGCTATATTGCCGTAATTAAAACCAAAAAAGCCCGCAGCTATGAATAAACTAAAATGCATAAAGGCCAGTAAAACTGGCCTTTTTCTTGGAATGAATACCTAAGTGAGCTTTATTACAGCTACTTTTTGCCTGTCAGCATTGCGCTCATAACGCCATCACGTTTGATTAAACCATGATAAAGCGCGGCACTGATGTGCATAAAAATCATTGCTAAAAACAACCAAGCTACAATGCCATGCATTTCTCGGAAAAATGCAAAGTATTTAATATCAGCGTCAAGCAAATTAGGTAACTGAAATAACCCAAAAAACTGCACCACACGCCCGTCCGCATTTTGCATTAACCAGCCAGATAGCGGCATCAGTATCATCGCGCAATAAAGCCCAAAGTGAGTGATATGAGCTGCAAACCGCTGCAACCTAGGTAACTCAGTGGGTAAAGTAGGCGTGCAACTGCGCACTTTATTTATTAATCTCAGCACAACTAAAATGAGCGCTAAAATACCAGTAGATTTATGTAAGGTAACAGCCTCAACCTGCCAAACGGCCAAGCTTTGTACCATTGATAACCCTAAAAATAGCATCGATATTAACATCAGCGCCATCACCCAGTGTAATAACCGACTGCCTGCTGAGTAACCCTTATTTGCTGACATTATTCACCTCCGTTTGTTGCGCTAACTTTAGCACCTAACAATGTTTCTTTTGCACGACGACGATAGGACTGCGCATACGCGGCACCACGCGCACGTAAAATCGGATCGGCTGTCGCACTCATACCCTGCGGTAACACCAACGGATCAAAGTTTGCGTCGCCACAGGCTGCGTTTTCTTGGTTGTGCCAAGAAACGATTGATAATGTGCCAGCATTTATCGTCTGTCTATCTGAGGGCCACGGTATGGTTGGATTATTTTCATCATCATTAGACGCCGCTAAGGTAAAAATTAAATCAAATTTAACAGCGTTTTGATCTAAACGTGATGCCAACTCTTGTTGAAGTGCGTTGGCCGATGACGTATCGAGCAGCGCAGCATTATTTGTCGCTTTGTGCGGACGCGCAACCCAACGCACAGCTTGTTTATCACCTAGCTCATTATGTAAATAAAACGCATTGATACTATGATAACGTTCAGCGGCAAAACTATTGGCAGGCACATAGTCAGCTTTCCAATCATTAAATGCTTTACTTTCTGGATGTGCTTTAAAGAACGCTGTTATTTTTTCTGGGTCTCGTTGTTTTGTTATAGGATCCGGTGATAATGCCTGCAATTGCTGAAAAAATGCCTCAGGTGTAGCAACTGCCATTACAGGAGGCGTATTCATAGCAACACGCCATTCATCGACTGTGCCACTGTTTACTGCAAATGCTAGACTGCGCACCGGTGCTTTTAAATCTGGCGCGGTTGGATTATTACCTGCAATTGAGAAACGCCCATAAAATGGCGTACTGCCCTTTTTAAACACCTCTGCGACCGAGTAAGAAGATAGTGCCCCTGTTGATTCAAAATTACCCGTTATACACATACCCTTAGCATGCGCACGACGAAAACCGGCATGTGGTGTGTCACCTTGCTGCAAATCAACAAATTTTTGTGCTGTTACTGCATCACGATTAAATGCGCCTGCAAAATAAAGTGTCGCCGTTGCAAAAACAGCCATCGACCCTAGTAATAAGCTACCTCGATAAAGTATCGCTGGCATACCCAACCTACTGCGTTTAACTTTAGTCATCCTACTCACGACCTCTTGAAATGATTATTATTATTAGTGCCCACATGCAAAGACCGACGAAAGAGGAAAACTATTTCAACAAATTAAAAAACTTCGCTCTAAAGTTAACTATTACCTCTGTTAGGATTTATTTTTAGACCTAAAGTTGTGCATATTTAGGAGAGATATTGCAATATTCTATATTGGATGAAGTCAATATTTATATCTATTCGCAGGACAAGTGTTGCCCAGGACCATACAAGCAAGTTAGCCTTCAACATGGCTATCAGCAAACATTGAATTTAAAAAGCACCTTGATAACCCGCTTTGCATTAACTGTTTTAAATAACCTAGCAGGTCATCCTATTAAAATGACAATGCCACACTCATTTCATAACTTTGTGGCTCTTTCCTTACGTCATAGTAGCTATCTGGCGCATAGGTAGGGTTATAATGCTGTTTATCAAACATATTTTTTACACCAATAGTCCATTGCCACGCACTTTGCTTACTAGGGCGATAACTCAAGTGAGCATCCAAAGTCCAGTAGCTACCTTTATTATCTCGTTGTGCAATTTCTGGCACTTTTACACTGGTATGATAGCTTAGGCTTTGGTTACGCCGACTAAGGTAATTAATTCCCGCATAAAATGAAAATTGCTCATCCTCCATAAACAGCAGCCAATTTAATGTATCTTTTGCCAATGACGCTTGCTCTGAATTAACTCGGGTATAATTAAATGAAGTACTAATGCGGTTAAAGTGAGACCAATCTGCATAATATTGATTATTCCACTCAACTTCATATCCAGGAACGTGTAATTGCTCACTGCTATTTTCGTAAGGCTTACCATTTACAGACTGAATAAACTCACTCAAGTAACTGCTAAACCCGCGCAGAGTAATATTATTATTAGCTGAAAAATGATAAACCCACTCACCTTCAAATGTCTCTATTTGTTCAGGATTTAGATTTGGATTTCCTGATATATTATTGTCACTGCGCACTTCATATTGCTGTAAAAAAGTAGGCGCTCGAAAAGCCGTTCCCCATATCAATTTACCAGACCACTGTTCATTACCTTGATAAGTCACAGCAATCCGCGGAGAAGTTTCTGAGCTGAACTCAGGGTAGTCATCAACCCGCACACCAACCGTCAATCCTAAGCGTTGCTCAAAAAATAGTGATTCTTGTTGAAAGTAAATAGCTCGGTTATGGCTTGATGGTGTTAAGTCACCATCTCGAATCACCCTTGATTCATACTCATTAACTTCTACCGCGTTTTGTTTTTTTATCGTCTCATGATATTCACCAACTTGACGTTGTTGAAAGGTCAGCCCCAAAATAGCATGGTGATTTGGATTAAACGCGTAACTCCACTGACTGCGCACACCATTTGATGTGGAATCCAAGTCTGAGTCAGAATAAAAATCAATATTGCCCTGCAGATCGGTAATCGTGCGCTCAAAGTAGCGCTTCACCTTGTAGGTATACAATTGATTTTCTATCGATAATTTATCAAAGCTAAGTTTATTTTGAATGTGCGCACTGAGTGTTTGATAGCGTTGAGATTTATATTGATTTGACGAATAATGAGGATACTCTGTCGTGTAATCATCATAATTTATAGCAAATTGCCACTGTTCATTGCGTAAAGACACTCCCAGACTTTTAGCATCAACATTATTATCATGTGTTGATGCAAAACCGTTGCGGTCATATTGTTGAGGATAGCCTTTGCTATCTAAGAGTCGCCCTGACAAAACAAATGTTCCGCCCGCAAACTCTTTCCCCGTATTGATAGTAGCTGATTGACGGTCGTAACTGGCAACCCCTGCTGAGATGCGAGTTCGTTCAGGCGCTTTTGCTTTCGTAAAAATAGAAATCAAACCTGAATATGCATCACCACCATATAATGCAGATCCTGGTCCGCGGATAACTTCTATTCGCTCAATATTATTTATTTGTATCTGTTCATCAGGAGACCAGCCTCCAATTAAACCTTCCCGCTGAGGTACGCCATCAATAGTTAACATTACTTTGCTGTTTCGACCTGATGGAATGCCTCGGATCCACACCATGTCTCGGCCATTTCGCCGCGATAGTATTTGTACGCCAGGCAACATTTTCAATATATCTGATAGCGTTCGCGCGCCCATACTTGCAATTTGAGTGGCGTTAACTGAGCTAATAATATTCGGCGCTTGGCTTATCTTTTTTACGGTTTGTGAAGGGCTCACAACTTCAATGTTAAGTAGGCTCTCAAGCGGGATCTCAAATAGGTTAGTATCTTGCTCATTACTATATGAAAAACTTGGCAAAGCTGCCAAGCACATAACTAATGAATTAAGCGGCAAATAACGAGTCAAACGTTTAGGCTTCATATCATACTTAATAAAACTAATAACCATAAAAAGGCTAGCTTAATTACCACTATATTGCCACAAGACAACACCAAGTTTTTACTCTAGCTGATTAATTTTTTTGAAATTAATAGCAAAACAACTATAAGAATAAATGCGCAGGAAGGTACACTTCTTGGCGCAGCAACTCTCGTCCTTGTTTAAGTGCATTGTTATACGAAGGTTTATTATCAGCATGAATGTAGCCAAAGAAAAATTCAAAATCTTGCATATGCTGTTGATAATATAAACGCTGCATTGGGGATGCAAAGCCCTGTCCTCTAAATTGCCCAGTAATAAAAATATCACTGATTAGTAAACCGTTAAACCCTAGCTCATCGCTCGACTCAGCCATTATCATACCCAGTGGCTTACCTCTATAAAACGCCGCGCTGCACAATCCGGCTGCAATAGCTTCGCTGATATCGTCTTTTTCGCTAATTGGTACTATTGTTGCCATTTCAGGATGCTGCATTAAAAACTGAGTATAGTCACGCTCATACCAAGGCCAATCTTTATCAAGTTCAAACGGCTGCAATGCAATATCTGCACAGAGTAATTCATCAACAGTCAGTTTAGGATCTTGTGCTGCTAACAATGAATCAACAGCGCGGCTACCGGCCAAACTTAGCAGTTGTTTGGCTGGTATTGATCCTGGTGCTGGCCATATACAAATATATCTAGGCGTACACCAGCAAAATACCTTACTAATATAGCGGACCAGCTGTGCAAGTAATGGTTCTGATAACGGATGCTCACTAAACACTTCAAACATAGTCTCGTCATCATCATTACGACAAACACTGACTATAAATAAGCTACCATCATCAGCTTCTACAACTTGCGCGTATAGATCATCATCTGGCACGCTGTCACTAATTGCCCGCCTTTGACGAAGCTCGGCAAAATGCTCTGCATTACAATCTTCATTCAGCGCAAGTAAGTCTTCACACTCTTTAGCGATTGCTTTTTCAGTATCTAAACCTATAATTTTATTTAAATTATAAGTTTTTAAAACTCCCTGACCTAAGCGACGTAAACATTTTTCATCAATTTTATATAATGGATAATGACGCATAACTTCCCTTTAATGACTGTTTTTAGTTAATATGGGGACAATAAAGACGTAAATCAACTAAATGATAATTAAGTGATTAATGAGCTCTTTGTAATACGCAATAACGGTTGGTTAACGCATCTAGCAGCAACATATAAAATGCCTGAAAGATTATATTTATTATCTTGCTATCGGCCTTATTCACTCCTATAGTCTGCAAATTATCACTCCTTAATTTTGAATTACTTTGTCTATCAAATCCCGCGTTCCTGTCAGTCAGTTTGGTGAATTATTAGGTTATGCGCCTGGTAATGTTGCTGTTTATTCGTCTGATTACGATACAGCTGACGAAACAATTTATCCTAACCGTAGCGCCTATCGTAGTTACCTCGATGGTATTTACATGGGCTATAAATGGCAATGTGTTGAATTTGCGCGACGCTGGATGTATCTCAATCATGGCTATATTTTTGATGATGTTGCAATGGCTTACGATATTTTTGAGCTACGCTCAGTGCGTGACATAAACAATCAAACCAGGTTGCCTTTACAAGCATTTCGTAATGGTGCAAAACACCACCCAGTGGTAGGAAGTTTACTCATTTGGGAAGAAGGCGGTGAATTTGAAGAAACTGGCCATGTTGCGGTGGTGGTTGAAGTACATCAGGATAAAATTCGTCTTGCTGAACAAAACGTGGCCCATCAGCTATGGCCGCAAGATCAACAGTGGTGTCGCGAACTCAAAGCGAAAGTCACAAAAGAAGGTGACTACTGGATTGAGTGCTCTTACAGTGACGCCACTATTTTAGGCTGGATGACACAAACTGAGCACAGCGAATTTAGTGAACCGACGCCTGAAATAAGCACTGATCTGTTTGCCATAAAAGCCCAATATGCCACTGATTATGGGCAAGCCACTAAGTCATGGCTTAACATTGCCAATGACGATGAAGCAGCCTACGTAGAGATGATGCATGGGCATAAATTGACTTCAGTTAATGCTGATCAACATCATTATTTTACAATTTCAAAAACCGCTCAACAAACTATTGAACATGCTACCAATGAATTACATGGCTTGTTTATGCATGCAACAGACTATGTACTGCAGCATCCTGAGCTATTAAAAAAGTTTAATTTACCCGATGCGGTGCTCAATAAGATCCGCCAATCCTGGGATAATCGCTTAAATCAACTGATCACCAGTCGATTTGATTTTGCATTAACTCCCGCAGGCTTGAAAGTCTATGAATACAACTGCGATTCAGCATCGTGCTATATGGAAAGTGGCAAAGTACAAGGTAAATGGGCCAAACACTTTGGTGTTAAAACGGGCATTGATGCCGGCCATGATTTATTTAAAGATTTAGTAAGGGCATGGCGAAAAAGTGAAGTAAACGGCCTTGTCCATATATTGCAAGATGATGAGCCAGAAGAACATTACCATGCATTGTTTATGAAAGAAGCCATTGAAGCCGCTGGTTTTGAGTGCAAAGTAATCATTGGTTTGACTGATTTACACTGGGACGCAGCGGGCAATATTGTTGATGCTGATGGCGAAAAACTCAGTTACGTTTGGAAAACATGGTCATGGGAAACCGCTCTTGATCAAATAAGACTAGAGTGTGAGGCAGATCAATCCCAAAGCGATGATTTTGAGCCGCACTGGCAATCTGGTAAAACCCCACGCTTGGTCGATGTATTACTTCGTAAAAATGTGATGGTTTTTGAGCCGCTATGGACATTAATACCCAGTAATAAAGCAATTTTGCCAGTACTGTGGAGTTTATTTCCAAATCATCCGTTTTTACTCAATACTGCATTTGATTTAAATGATGAGCTATTGCAAACAGGCTATGTCGTTAAACCGATTGTTGGTCGATGCGGTGCAAATATTCAACTCGTTGATGAACAACAACACGTAATAGAAAAAACAACGGGTCATTTTGCCTCTCAAGAGCAAATATACCAGCAGTTATTTGCCCTTCCTAAAGTAGCTGACTACTTTGTGCAAATATGTAGTTTTACCGCAGCAGGTAAATACGCCGGTGCTGGCGTACGCGTTGATAAAAGCATGATTATAAACGGCCACAGCGATTGTATGGCACTGCGTATCAGCGATGATAGTTACTATAGTTCTTAACTAAAGAAGAGCCATTCTAACAATAAAATGGCTCTTCTTCACATAAAAAGCTGACTATTGCCTGTGACTTCTATGTGGCTACAAGTTTATCAAAAACTTACCTTAATATGTCCTAATGTTAAATCGAAGCAACATAAATAACGCCAGCATACTTATTAAAATGAAAATCCCTTTATGTGCAAATTCCCTACACCTAAATTTTTTCATAACACATGCTTTTAAAGAACCCTTTACGCAAACAATACACAGTGCTAATATCGGTACACTATTGATTTTAAATTTAATACTCATTTAAAATCAATATATTAAATTATAAATAAGGATGATGATATGAAATTAATTAACACCACTTTGTTGCTTGCAACTTTTATATTTACAGCAATAGCATCTAATGCATCTGCCGCTACTGATCCATGGTATGTATATGCAAGTAAAGTAAATGGTTATAGGATGTGTGCTCAAGCCAGCCCTGGATCTGGATGGTATAAAGCAAGCCCAAATGGTTATTCAACTAAAGGCGCATGTAACTACTATGAAAGATAATATTTAATTAATTCGCCTTAATTTTGAGCTTTGCGAGCAAGGCTCTATTAACCTCAACTATTAATAAGATAGATTATCCAACTACTTTACGCCCGCTCATCTTTTGGTGAGTCCATCACTACATGCGAAGTGATCGTTCGTACCTGTGGGATTGATCCTAAAACATCAGCATGGAATGCTTTATAAGACTTAATATCAGCGGTTTCTACTCTAAGTAAATATTCAAATGCTCCTGTGACATTATGGCACTCTTTAACTTCATCAATAAACTCAAGTGCTTGTTCAAAAGCTCGTTGTGATTTCGTAGAGTGCTCATTTAAACCCACCCCCACATACGCGACAAAACCAAGTCCAAACGCTTGATTATTAATAACTGCTCGGTAGCCTTTGATCACACCTGCTTTTTCTAACTCTTGTACACGGCGCAAGCATGCTGATGGGGATAAACCAACCAAATCAGCAAGTTCAGCGTTGGCAATTCGACCACTGCGCTTTAATTCTTGCAATATCCTGTCGTTAATTCGATCTTTTTTCATATTAAGTTGCTAAAGTAAATTTTTAATAGATTAATAAGCGCAAAAATTGCGAGCCATACAAAATATAATTGCACAATCATTATCAACTGAGCAACTATAAATGAATATTGAATTGGTATCAGCATTAGCATTATTTGCACTTGTATCTTCCATCACCCCAGGTCCTAACAACCTGATGTTAATGAACTCAGGCGCTAACTTTGGTTTTAAACGTTCATTGCCACATTTACTCGGCGTAACAATTGGCTTTGTGATCATGCTCGTATTGGTTGGTTTAGGTGTCATGCAATTATTTGACTTTGTGCCATGGAGTTACCAGCTATTAAAAGTGCTTTGCATTGCTTATTTGCTTTATCTTGCTTATAAAATTGCCAGTAATAAAACTCCTATCGGTGCTAAAAATAGCGATACTAGACCTTTTTCTTTTGTACAAGCATCTTTATTTCAATGGGTTAACCCGAAAGCCTGGACTATGGCATTAAGTGCAGTGAGTGTTTATGCCCCATCCAAAGGAATTGGTGCAGTGGTACTTGTAGGTCTTATTTTCGGTATAGTTAATTTACCCTGTGTCTGCTCATGGACGTTAGTCGGACAAAAGCTACAAGTATGGCTAAAAGATCGCAAGCGCCTACGAGCATTCAATATTTTTATGGCTGTATTGTTAGTCGCCTCGGTACTTTTTAGTATGCTGTGAGTAATAAAACAAATAAACGCCTTAACAATGGCAACTTGGTTAAGTTGCCATTGTTAACCTCAATTTCGGATAACAAATCAATTTCCAGCAGCTAACTTATAAACCCCCTCGCGAACTAAAACTTTGATCTACTGCAACATGACTATGCTTGCCTCGTGCAATTATGGAGAGACTTGCAAACAGTACTGACACTTATCTATATTCATGAAGAGGGATGGCTAATGACGAATAAAGCAATAGCGAAGTTTAATATTTCTGCAACCGCAGCAAGTAATTTCCAACATGAAGCTGACGCAACGGCTGATTTTTGGGGCAATAAACCACTTAATACCTTGCCCCCTCATGATTTTATTGCTCCTTATGCACGTCATAAAACGCTGCCTACACCCGGTATAGAAAAACGTAATGCTTGGATCATTGGTGGAGGTATTGGTGGCCTAGCAGCGGCATTTTATCTTATCCGTGATGGCCATATGAGCGCTGAAAATATTACCATTTTGGAAGAAATGGATATTGAAGGCGGTTCAATGGATGGCGCGGGTAACCCTGATGACGGCTATATTATTCGTGGTGGCCGTGAAATGAACTGGAATTACGACACCTTGTGGGATCTGTTTCAAGACGTTCCCGCTGTTGAACTGCCCGAAGGCTATTCTGTGCTTGATGAGTACCGTTTAATTAATGATAACGACGCTAATTACTCACAAGCCCGTTTAATAAATAAATGCGGTGAGATACTCGATGCAAGTGACTTTGGCCTGAATAAAGCCCAGCAATGGGAGCTGATCCGTTTAATGCTCAAGCGCAAAGAAGAGCTTGACGATCTCAGCATTGAAGACTATTTCAGCAAAGGTTTTTTACAAAGCAATTTTTGGTTTTTATTTCGTACTATGTTTGCCTTTAAAAATTGTCATAGCTTGTTAGAAACTAAACTGTATTTGCATCGCTTTCTTGATTCTATTGATGGCTTTGCCGACATGTCTGTTTTACTTTTTCCGAAATATAATCAATACGATACCTTTATTAAACCGCTTGCTAATTTATTACGAGACAAAGGCGTGAATTTTCAATTTGCAAGCCGTGTAAACGATCTGGATATAACATTTACCGGTAATAAAAAAACCGTAACGGGGATCCATGCCACTATAAAAGGTCAAGCACAGCATATTAACGTTGCTCCAGACGATTTAGTTTATGCACTAACGGGTTCAATGACAGAGCATACCGCTTATGGCGACATGCAAAATGTGCCCGAGCTAAACTGTGAAAAACACGATCCCGGCGAAAATAGCGGGTGGAATTTATGGAAAAACCTCGCGAAGAAATCAGCTGTTTTTGGTAAACCCGAAAAATTTTATGGCGATATTGATAAATCTATGTGGGAGTCAGCCACACTAACTTGCAAGCCATCCCCACTTATAGATAAGCTAAAGACATTATCAGTAAACGATCCTTACTCTGGTCGCACGGTAACTGGCGGCATTATTACTTTTACAGACTCTAACTGGCTATTGAGTGTAACGTGTAACCGCCAACCTCATTTTCCAGATCAACCCGATGATACGTTAGTACTTTGGGTCTATGGTTTATTAATGGACAAACAAGGTAATCGTATCGTTAAAACAATGCCACAATGTAGCGGTGAAGAAATAATTACGGAGCTTTGCTACCATTTGGGCATTGAACAGCAGCTTGATGAAATCATTGCCAATACCAAGATACGTACAGCGCTAATGCCTTATATCACAGCTCAATTTATGACTCGTGCAGCTGGTGACAGACCCACCTCAGTTCCTGAAGGTTGTACAAACTTAGGTTTGATTGGTCAATTTGTTGAAACCCACAACGATATTATATTCACGATGGAAGCCTCTATTCGTACAGCACGTATTGGGGTATATAAGTTACTTAATATCCCTAAACAAGTGCCCGACATTAGCCCAACCCAATATGATATTCGTAACCTAATTAAAGGAGCTAGAGCGCTCAACAGCGGCAAGCCCTTTATTGGCGAGCGGTTATTACACCGCCTGCTTGATAAAACCTACTTTGCTCATATTTTACCGCCATTACCAGAGCCAAGTAGTAAAGAACAAATCCATTTTGAAGCAGAAATGCATGAGCTACTGGGCAAAGGCAGCTCGGCGATGCATAAATTTTCAAGCTGGGTTGGTACACTCAGGGATAATTTTTCGCATAAAGATAAATAATCTGAGCTTCGGATAATAAATCTATCCTCAATGGCTATGGATGGCCAAGCTAAAAACTATTTCTATACAAAATACAAAGCCTTGATCTTGATAAAGTGCAATAAGAAAAAACCAGGCTAGAATAAATAATAATATGAGCTCTGGATAATAAATCTGTCTCCAGTAGCTATTTTAGTAAACCTTTTTAACCAAAGTTCTGGTTAGTAATTTAACAGGAGCCAAAATGAGCCAAACAGTTGCAGATTTAATGACATCAGATCCATATGCCGTAAGTGCAGAAAACACCCTACACGACGCACATAATCTAATGAAGGAAAAAAATATCCGCCATATTCCGGTAATTGATCACAATGGCGAACTAGTGGGTATGTTGACACAAAAAATCATGATTGCCCAAGTGATGAATATTATGGCTAATTACAGCCCTAGCGCACTTGAACGAAAGGAAAAACAAACGAAAATACACACTATTATGGCAACCGATTTTGCCACTGTACTAGCAACCCAACCACTGCAAGATGTTGCTCGGTTTTTTGTTGATAACCGCCATGGTTGCATGCCTGTGATCACTGAAAAAAATAAACTCGTGGGTATACTTACCTCGTCAGACTTTGTACGCCTAGCGGCCGCTTTATTATCTTAATGCAAGGTGATAATAAGACCGCTATCCGTATAAAATGAATATAAACTCGTGTAATCGTGTATGCCAAGTAGTCCTTGGCACACACTACAGCCAGCCTTTGTGTTTAAAAAATAAATAAGGGGCAAAGCCCGATAGCAACATAATGCCAATTGCAAATGGGTAACCCCATTCCCATTGCAGCTCAGGCATTATATTAAAGTTCATCCCATATACACTGGCGACTACGGTAGGTGGTAAAAAAACCACCGAAGCAATAGAGAAGGTTTTGATAATTTGATTTTGTTCAATGTTAATAAAACCTTGTGTTGAATCCATCAAAAAGTTCACCTTATCAAACAAAAAGGTACAGTGAGACATTAGCGTATCTATATCAAGTACAATTTCTCGTAGTGATTCGCGATCCTCATTTTGTACACCTAAACGACGTATTAAAAACGAAATATTGCGCCGCGTATCCATTAAACACAAACGCACTTTCCCATTCGCATCCTCTAAACGCGCGATACGACTGACCGCTTCTTCTAGATCAGAGTCATCTTCTTCTAGTACATATGCACTGAGCTTCTCTAACTGATGATGCATATCCTCGAGCATATCAGCATGGTTTTCGACTTTTTGATCGAATAATGTAACCAATAACTGTTTTGGCGTATCACACATTACTTGACCTTTACGTGCTCTTAAGCGTAACAATCGAAAGTCAGCCAGCTCGTCATCGCGAATGGTCAGCAAACAGTTATCCTGAAGTAAACAGGCCACTGTTACCGTATTAAAACGTCCTTCATTGGGCGACATAAACAATGCGTGCACATGCAAGCCTTCATTGTCGATAAAACATCGCGATGAAGCTTCAATCTCTTGCACATCCCCTGACTCAGGAAAAGTTATATTGAGCGTTTTTGCGAGCGTATTTCGCTCATCTTCCGTTGGGTTGATTGTGTCAATCCAGTGTGCATTTCTGATTGATGCTTCAAGAGAAGTATCGGATGAAGGCTCTAACTCTCTGATCACCCCCTGCTCGATAGAAAAAAATCTCAACATGCACTTCTCCTTTAATAACAAGATGGGTTGAGTATATGTAAGTGATGATTAATCAACAATGATAATACACTTCTGTATCACAGTTATTATTGAGAGTAAGTAATTCGCTAACACGTAACAGCATCTTTTATTTTGCAGATTTTACAAAAAAGTGCATATTTTTCATGGCATTTCAAAGAAATGCTTTCATCACCCAACTTCAAAAAACATATAAATTATTAAATATCAGAAACTTAAAAAATAATTTTTATCGGCACAGCCATTGCTTTATATAAACTAACGCATGTTCATAGACTTTATTAGACGCTGTGAACATTCCTTATAAATCAGGAGGAATAATGAGTAACAATAACGAAACAAACAAAATCGCTGAATTTACTGCCCCAGGTATGAATGAAGAATCTGCAAAAAATACCATTGCTACACTTGATAACCGCATGGTCGCACTGATCGATTTACAATTGACTCTAAAACATATTCATTGGAATGTAGTTGGCCCAAATTTTATTGGCGTGCATGAAATGCTCGACCCTCAGGTTGAAGTGATCAGAGCAATGACCGACACCATCGCCGAGCGAATCGCTACGCTGGGCGGAGTTCCGGTTGGTACTCCAAAATCGATAGTTGATCGTCGTTCATGGCAAGATTACGCAATTGGTAAGGGCTTGGTAAAAGATCATTTAGTTGCGCTTGATAAAGTATACAATGGGATTAATGGCGATCACCGAAGTGCGATTGGCAAGCTATCAGAGCTCGATCCTGTATCTGAGGATATGCTAATTAGCCAACTTGCCGATTTAGAACAGTTTCAATGGTTTGTGCGTGCACACTTAGAATCGTCAACGGGCAAACTCAATAGCTAATCTAGCGGTTTTGTGTTCAGTTTAAACTGATTCATTTATATTTAAAGTCAAAGATCAGGCTATTTAAAGCCTGATCTTTATTTATTACTGCTCAACAATAATACCGCTATTTTTTGTTTATATTAGATCTTAAACTGACCTACCAAATCGCCTAAACTCTCCCCTCGACCAGCTAAGTGATGACTGACTGATGAGGTTGTTTTAATTGAACGAGTAAGCTCATTAACGATTTCTTGAATCGCAAAAACGTTACGGTTAATTTCCTCAGTTACACTACTTTGCTCTGTGGCAGCGGTAGCTATTTGTGTGCTCATATCGTTAATTGTAGTAACCGAGCTGGTTACCGCTCCTAAACTTTCAGAAATTGCGCGAGATGACTCAACTGAGCGATTACAGCTTTGCTGACTTGCCAACATTGCCTTTACCGCAGCCGTGACTAGCGTATGTAACTCATTAAGCATTTCATTAATCTCTAACGTACTCTCTTGTGTACGACTGGCTAAACTTCTCACTTCATCAGCTACAACCGCAAAACCACGGCCTTGCTCGCCAGCCCTTGCAGCTTCAATAGCCGCATTAAGGGCCAGTAAGTTAGTTTGCTCAGCAATGCCACCGATAACACTTAATACACTGTTAATTTTTTTAGATTGTTCACTTAATGAATTAACCTGTTCAGCAGCTTGATTAATCTCACTCATTAAATTTGAAACTTCTTCTAAAGAAACATCTACACATTTTTGAGCATTGGCAACATCTTGCGTGGCTGACTGGGTTGATACCGCCACTTGTGTGGTATTTTGCGCGACTTCCTGAGATGTTGCTGACATTTCGGTGATCGCCGTTGCTACCAGCTCAGTTTCATGATTATGGTTTACTAACTGATTTTCAATTAACTGTGTTTGTGTATTGATATCATTTGATGAATCTTTTACATCACGGGTTACATCTGCCACATTGGTGATAATGCTATGTAGTTTACTAACAAACACATTAAATGAATTACCCAATTGACCAATTTCATCGTTACTATGCACTTCTAAGCGCTTAGTCAGATCACCTTCGCCTTTTGCAATATCATCTAAGTTTTGCACCATATTGTGAATTGGTTTTACCATATTGTTTGCCGCAATTAAGGCAAAAAACACCGTCAACACCACCCAAAATAATGCAATTAATAACAGGGTCGTTACTTTTTCATTCATATGAGCTTGTATTGTTGCTTGGTACTTTGTTAGCTCAGCTTCAATATCATCCATATAAGCGCCCGTTCCTAGCATCCAATCTGTACCAGGAACCATCGCTGCATAGCCCATTTTTTCAACTAAACCCGTTGTATTAGGCTTTTGAAAATCATAATAAAAAGCACCGCCACCTTGTCTTGCTTGCTCAAGCAACCCAACAATTATTTTTTTACCATTAGGATCGGTCATGGCTATTTTATTTTGCCCTTCAATTGCATCACCCAATAACGCATGGAAAATACTAACGCCTTTTGTATCATAGATAAAAAAGTAACCATCTTTACCAAAAGTGAGATCTCGCAATGCATTTTTTGCATCTTCTTTAGTCCCCTTGGCTAGTTCGTAATTAATTATTTGGCGGCCTATCTCAACCTCAGTTGCTAATAAACTTTCTTTGTCAGCAATTAATTTTGTTTTAAACGATACAAAATTTTGCTGCTGATTTTGATACTCTAAATAATATGAGCTGGCCATTAAACTAATTAACAGCAGCGTGAGCGGCAAAATAGCTAATAGCAACAGCTTATTTTTCAGACTTAGATTACTCATTTTTCCTCACGTGTAACAATGTAAAGCTCCATAGTATTGATACATCGAGAGCTTATAAAAACTGTAATTATACTGCCAATTACAATTAAGTGTTTATTTGAAATCAAAAGCTATTCAAATACCATATTCACATATATATAGATTCTGGATATAAGACAAACGTATAGTAGCCGCAAAGCTACCATAATAAATTTTTACTAGTACAGTAAACGTAAAAATTGCTAGCCAACAAAAACACAATTGCACAATAATCACACAACACGCAACTATAAATGAATATTGAACTGATTTTGGCCTCGCCATTAGTTTAATAAACTGACGTTTAATATTTTTAATGGCTATGTTATTTGTGATCTCCATGCTATCTATCAATATTCAGCTTTTCATCCACCACGTTTTCACATAGTCTGAAAGCAGACTCAATGTAAAACAATACAAATTATAACAAGGTAGTTTTATGAGCAATCAATTAAATGTATTAGGTACGCGCTTGCATTTGTGCTGCGGGAATACAGGCTACACTCGAGAAGGATTTTGCTATGTCCCTGCATCTGATGTTGGTAACCACAGTGTATGTGCCATCATGACTGATGAATTTTTACAGTTTTCAAAAGCACAAGGCAATGACTTGATAACGCCTAATCCAATGTACGATTTTGCAGGCCTAAAGGCTGGTGATAAATGGTGTTTATGTGCCGTGCGCTGGCACCATGCGGTTGCTGAAAACGTAGCTCCGCCGGTTATACTTGAGGCCACCCATGAAAAATCGTTACAAGTAGTCTCTCTTGAAGTATTAAAGGCTCACCAATACTCTGCACGCTAAAAGTTTCTAATAAGCATTTACACACTCTAAGATAAAGCCATTGCTCTGCGCTGGTTTTATCTTAACCACCATCTAGTATGATATTAGCGATGTGGTAACACCAACCAGCTAATATCGCATATCCTTAAACTTTTTCATCAGACTTAACACTGAACCAAAAGTAGTCCTAAGTCTAAGTATCTGCTATTTATTAAAAAATCCTCAACCCTGAGCTATACTTGTTGGTATATTAAATTTACTATCCAAGTGTGCTTACGATTAAATAAGGAAACTTTAGTGCTGTCGCGTTTGTATGATTTTATGCCGGGTTTAAACACTTTACTTCATTATGAACGAAAGTGGTTTGCTGATGATGTGAGGGCTGCGTTATCCGTTGCCGCCGTTGCTCTACCTGTTGCTATCGCGTATGCACAACTTACTGGGGTTAACGCCGCTGTCGGGCTATATTCATGCATATTACCTATGATTTTATATGCCTTGTTTGGTACTTCCAAACAATTGATTGTCGGACCAGATGCAGCAACATGTGCGGTTATTGCTGCGGTGGTGACACCACTTGCAGCTGGGGACAGTGTTAAACACTGGCAACTCGTTGTAACTATGACCGCGATGACTGGCTTTTGGTGCTTTATTGCTAGCCGATTTAAATTAGGGGTATTAGCAGACTTCTTATCCAAGCCTATTTTAATGGGCTTATTAAACGGTGTTGCAATTACGATTATTGTCAGCCAATTTTCTAAAGTATTCGGTTTTACCTTCGATGACAGATATTTACTTGAACGATTAGGAGGTGTGCCTACTTATTTATCACAAACCCACATTCCTACTCTATTAATGGCCCTGTTTACCCTCGGTGTTTTTTTTGCCATGAAGCGACTAAAACCGACTTGGCCAGCATCTATGTTTGCTATCGCATTTGGTGCCCTATTAGTGTGGGTTTTTAATTTAAAGCAGTTTGATATCAACACAATTGGCACTGTAACCGGTGGCCTTCCAGTGTTTAACACCCCTATTTATGATATTGGTATTATTCGTGAACTTGTCGTGCCTGCACTTAACTTAGCAATAGTTAGCTTTGTCAGTATGATGCTAACCGCTCGCAGTTTTGCAGCTAAAAATGGTTACGACATAGATGCTGACAAAGAGTTTAGAGCGTTAGGTATTGCGAACATTGGCTCTGCTTTATCACAAGGTTTTGCTGTCAGTGGTGCAGACTCTCGTACAGCTGTTAACGATGATTCCGGTGGTAAAACGCAATTAGTGTCGATTATCGCAGCGGGAATTATTGCTGTTATCGCCCTATTTTTAACCGCTCCCCTAGAATTTATTCCCAGTGCAGCATTAGGTGTTGTGCTTATTATTGCTTCAATCCATTTATTAGACTTAAAAGCCATTTGGCTATTAAAGCGTAAAGACAAACAAGCATTTTACCTTGCGCTAGCCACCTTATTCGCAGTGTTATTTATTGGCGTAATACCAGGCATCACTCTCGCTGTACTATTGGGGTTATTCCAGTTTATTCGCACCGTAATGCGCCCTACCGACAATATATTAGGTGTTGATATTAAGGGCGTTGTTAGGAGCCTTGATGCCACAGATAAAGCAAAGTCAGTACAAGGAGTCTTTATTTATCGTTTTAATTCTCCTTTAACTTACTTTAATGCCGGTTACTTTAAACGGCGTTTGCTAGAACAATATGCGCGGCAAAAAGACGACACGCAATGCGTTATTATCGACGCAGTCCCCTGCTTCACCCATTTAGATTTAAGTGTCATGGCCATGCTCGCCGATTTAGACGTGATATTTAAAAAACGTGGTATTCGATTAGAACTTGCTGGCAGAAAGCGGCAATTACTATCATGGTTTGAAATTGCTGGTATGACATCCGGTAAAGACGGCATCTACGTGCATTCAGATCTCTATATTGCCTTACAAAAAAACAGCGTCAGCCAATCAAGTGCCGAAGTAAACTTGTTCGAAACTAAAGAAGTTAAAGATGCCAGTACACAACAAGCCTAAATAAATATTAAGTCTTGTTGTTACTCATCTTCAACCGACTAACAATTGCTTGCATACAGGTATCTCTATCGACAACCCATAAGCCATAGCTTATGGGTAGCATTTCAATATTGGCACGACTAAATAGCTTATAGGTATCCAGTTCAAAGAAATCAGCCCAAGGTCCAGGGTAACCAATCAGATCGACAGCTAAGTAGCGGCCATGATAGCGGCATAAAATATCAACCTCGGTCCCCGCAACAGCATACCCAGGCCATGTTTCTATCTGCAATTTCATCAGCTCTTGTATTACATCGCGTTGAAAATCATCGACATCAGACAAACACGTATGAGCGGCTGCAAACTCACTTACCGAGCCTAAGTAACGTCTTAATAAATAATGTTCTGGTAACTGTGTTTCATCAATGGATAAAAATAAATGCTGTGCTTGTCTTGCCCGCGTTATAGTCACGTTAAAAACATCTGCTTTATTTAAATATACTGCCGCACGTTTTGCATCATTATCGACGGCAAAAGAGATCAACATAACATCGCGTTCCTCCCCCTGAAAACCAAAAGGAGTGGCGGCTCTGAGCTTATGTTTAATTATTTCAGCGTCACTAAAATTAGCGTCTATTTGCTTTGCTATAAAATCTGCTTGGCTTCGAAATGGCGAAACAATTCCGATACTGTGATAAACACCCGCTTCTCGATCATCACTCATTTGCTGTTTTATGCTCGCGATTACAGCGTTGGCTTCGAGCTGATTAACGCCATTTTTATCTCTTTCACCATTAACGCGATGGATAAATAAATGCCCACTGCTTGTACAAGGGCGATGCTGCATTACTTTTAATTTTGATTGATAAAAATAGCGGTTACTAAAATGAATTAACTCAGGTTTACTTCTAAAATGCTCATCTAAAAAGGCTAATTGCTGATCGCTATTGAGTGTATTTAATGTCAAATCTAAAATTGAATTATCACGATAACTAACAACCCCCTCACTCGAGAGTGATAGTTGATTCTTAGTGCGAAGCTGAGCCTCTTTTGATTTTGCTAAAAAAGAGTAATGCCTTAATTGCTTTGTATCGCCAACTACAAGCGCTCGTTTTGCACGATAAAGTGCTGGTAAACAACTGCTAATATTGCACTGTGTTGCTTCATCGATAATAACTAAATCAAACATTTGCGGCTTTAAGGGTAATACCCTATACAGCGAATTCAAACTCACTAACCACACAGGAAACGCCGCTAGCAATGATGAGTATTCTATATTATCAAACAGCTCAAACTGCCTTTTAGAAGTACGACTGCGAATAGCCTGATTAAACGCCTGCAGCGATTTACGCTGAGTGTTAACTAACGTTCGCAAATTAGTATTCTTTAACACGGTTAAATAACGACTAGCCAGCAGCTCTCTTTTTGTTTGTTGATCGTTAATTTCATCTAAAGCAGACCACTGTTTTGCAAGCTTTTTAATACTGCGCTGAGCCCACTTGAGATATAAATTGCTTAACCATTGAATGTCTTTATCTTCAAGCCTTTTAAGGCGTTGACCTCGGATTATCGCTTTGCGACAAAACTTATCAAACCGTTGCTCTAAATCATTAAGTAACACATTTTGTGCTTTTAGCTCTGATTCAAAAATAGCAGGGGCTTTTTCCTGCTCATCCGCTAAATAACCAGACAATAAGTCTGCAATATACGCTTTTAGATTTTTTAAAAACTCTTTTTGCCCAGCCCTGATTGATACTTCACTTAACGCAAAATTCTCATTCAATTTATCGGCAATCACATCAAGTGCCGGATCATTATTCGCGACAATAAGTACTGACTCACCTCGCGCCATGTGCTCTGCAGCAACTGCGGCAATGGTATAACTTTTCCCTGTACCTGGCGGCCCTGACACACAGCCTAAATGCGCATTAGCAGCAATCGAAATAACTTTCTTTTGTGGTGCTGACAATAAGCCTGGTAAGTAGTCATACTTTAACGACTTAGCCGTGTTCGGCGGCAAATCATTTGAAATTAAAGCATCTATAGGGGGCGAAAGCATCTTTGAGGCTATTATTTCTTCGAGCTCATGGATCACCCCTCGACTGCTGCTTGAACGTTCAACAAACACCAGCATAGAGGCAGGTAAAAGTGTCAAATTTTTACTTTTTAAGGCTTTTTTTATTTCGGCATAATTAACAAGCTCAGGATAATTTAAAAGTTCAAATACGTTTAGCGCTAATGGGCTTTGTTTTAATAATGAAGTCCAAAAATAAGCTGATTGAATATCGGCAGTTTCATCAAGAGGTTCTGCTTCTGGCATTAACAGTTGGGTGAGCGATTCATTAATTTCAGGTTGAGAGTCGATAACCGAAAAGTAATAATCATCATCTTTTTCTATCAAGGCTTCATTAAATAAGATAGGTGAAACAACTTGTTTTATCTCACCTTTGATCTCAAGCTTACCGACTAATATAAAACGCACATACAACAAAACACGTTCACGTTGATATACCTCAACACGCTTTATTATTGGCTCAGCAAACTCTTGAGGAATAGGCATTCGCGGTAAAAAACCCGAGCCTACATCATCCCTTCCTTCAAGCACAAAGCAGTCTTGTTTTTTTAATTTACTCAAATCCCATAGGTTTAAATCCGCGCTATCTTCTTTATAGCAATCGCGGTAATACGAAAGTACATTTTTACTACTCAAAATTTTATTCCATTTAGAAGATATTACTTTTTAATACCGTAAGCATCGAGATAATTAAGATAAATTTGGTCTTAACGTGTTGGAAACTACATTTCGTGACAATACGAAGTCAATTGCAACGTTTTGTTAAGCCTTTTCGATTGCACAGCCATAATCTAAGCTGTTATGTGCTTTTAACTGCACGATTCTAGAGCCTGCTCGAAATGATCTGCTAGCTCAACGTATTGGCTACCCCAGCCATTATCCATTGCAATTTCTTGCAAGGAGGCAGTAGGTAAGAACATGTTGACCATTTGCTCTGGGCTAGAAAGATACCCAGTAGACTTAACAGAGGCAAGGTTTGCTGAAACGACAACAAGTAGCTCTTCAGGTGTTTTACTACTGAACATTGATTCTTCTGAGTCACACAGAAAACTTTCAAGGTGTGTTAAAACCTTTTCCATGTTATCTTTCATTGCTTCAGTTTCCATAGAGCCCTATCGTCACATAACGTCGCAATCACGCGTGCATTGGCTTGTTAAGTTTGAGCTCCATAGGCTGATAAACCAAGCCTGCCGATTCGCCGATTTCGCCACTACGCTCAAACCCATAATTTTCATAAGCGGTCACTGAAGATAGCGACGCGCTAACGGTAACAGTTTCAACCTTAGCATGATTCAAGGCGGATATAAGCAGCTTTCTTCCAATACCACTTTTCTGTGATTCCGGCCGAATAAAAAGCATCGCAACATGGCGACCTTCCTTAAGCTCAATGACGCCCTCGACATTTTCGTTGTTCTCAGCAACCAGCATCAAGTTATCGCCTCTCATCCTATCGAGGAATGCATCGCGCGCAGCGATATTCGAAAAGGTTGTAATCCCCTCATCAGACAATGTGCTTGCAACAGACTGCAAAAAAGAGTCCATGCAAATTGCACTTACAGCTTCAAGGTCCTTCTCTTCCACCTTCCTGATGATCATCAATGTCCCCCAAGAACATAACAACTTATTCAAAGGATCTAAACCCGCGAGTTGCAGACAGAAAACCCTTTGATTTTTTTGATACTTTCAGTCTAACTCTGTATCTAATACCAATCTGCCAAATTATGTGATCTAATTAGCACACTGATACTTATCTACTTTTACTAAATTGAACTTAGAAAAATCCAAGCAACTTTTAGCTTTATCACGTAAAGAGCCTAATGCGAGA
>NZ_JACJEW010000139.1:0-2477 GCF_014164315.1 Pseudoalteromonas sp. SG44-1 | reverse complement strand
GGGATCAGGAAAGTAATAGCGCATTTTTTCTCTGTCGCAGACGTTTTTTAAATTGACATTATGGGCAGGTAAATTGTACTGGCTGGCAGTATTGGCGACATGGGCTTTTAAATCAGCGCCATGACAGACGATTTTAGTTCTGCGCCGTAATAAGTCGCGTGTAGCACGCATATCTTTGTCATACACATAAGCAAGTGGGAAGTTACCACCACGGATGAGTTTAGCAATTTTGTGTGAATCTATTTTATCGTTTTTGGCTTTGCCGCCATGAATCGCTTTCATATACAAAGCATGGCCAAGGATAAAGTCGATAGTGTATTCTTTGCAAAAGTCAGCGACCCAATACCAACAGTGCATGCACTCTACGCCAACCACAATGTCACCGATATACGGTTTAAGTAGTTTTAGTAGCGCTTCAGGATCATCTTTAATTTTCTTGTGAACAAGGACAAGTCCTGTATTATCAATGATACAGACATAAAGTAATCGCGCGTGTAAATCGATTCCACAATAATATGGATGCATGTTATTGTAAAAGTTCATTGAGCTTTCTCCTGTAAGGTTGATTGCCTTTTCAGCGTAGCGAATAATCGCGATGCTGGGGAGGAGGCTCAATGAGTATCAAGGCGCTAAAGACGGACTAACAAACGCTTGGCATTTTTAGCTTGGTTTAGTTATGTGTTTAAGGTGTTTTAATTGAGTGAAGTGGCAGGTTTGTTAGCCACTTAGCTAGTCGTTATGAATCCCTCAGATTCGAGAGAGAAAAATGTATCCGGATGATGTGAATGGTGATGTATTCAGAAGATTGGAGGAAGATGATTTCGATTTCTCTATCGAGCATCCAGTCGATTTCTATGCTATCTATGCCACCGAAGAAGAAGCTGATCTCGTTGCAAGGCAGTACGCAACTGATTGGAAGAGCGGACAAAAATTTAAAAATATCGAAACAAGGCCAAGCGATAAAGGTGGTATGGAGTTAGAGTTAGTCCCAATCATGATGGTTACATATGACAATATCATTGCCTTTGAAAATAAACTGGCCGAGCGTACATCAAAGGTGAACGGGTATTTGGATGGCTGGGGCGTTTTAAATGGCTAAATTCATAACGAAGCCAAGCACATTCGTGCAATGCAAAAAGCGCATTGCACTGGACCTCGCTACGCTCGGCCTGTGTTGGCGGCGTTATGTGGTTCTCGAGTTTGGTGGTATTAATTATGAGTAAAAATAAAAGTCTATATCCAGAGATTTTATTCCATTTCTGCAGTCGAGAAGCAATGTTTGGTATCTTAAAAAATACGTTCAGAATCTCATATGCTAGAGAAAAAATAATTGGAACAAGTCGGTCAAGAGAAATTGGAGTTCCAATGGTTTCGTTTTGTGACCTAAAATTGTCTGAAGTTAGTAGCCATATGAGTAAATATGGTCATTATGGTATTGGCTTGACTAAGGAGTGGGCAAATCGAAATGGACTCAATCCTGTTCTTTATATCAGCCAGCACTCACCCTTTACAGAAGGGCTTATCAAAGGTTTAGATGGCATTCACGCTCACCGCAGAAAGTTCGAAGAAAGTGGTGATTATGATGAACTTACCACAGATTATATGAATATTTTTAACACTTATCGTTTTGTTAAAAATTATGAAGCACCTCTTCAAAGAAAGGGTCATGAAAAAATAGAGAAATACAGGTTTGCTGATGAGCGTGAATGGCGTTATGTACCACCACTAGATAACAGCTCGTTATCTCTCTCTATCAATAATAGCTCTTCGATAGCTCCATTTGTTCCTATTAGTTCGATCAAGACTGAAAAACAGAAAAGAGAATTAAACTCCTCAATTAGTCATATTGGACTTCATTTTGAACCTGAAGACATTAGGTATTTAATTGTTGAGCGAGATGATGAAATTTCGGAATTGATAACTCACCTTGAAGAGGTCAAAGGACGTTTTAATCAACAAACTCGCGATCGACTAAAAAGTCGTATATTAACCGCAGAGCAAATCAACTTAGATATATAAAACAACCACATAATCGGGTAGCCGGAGGTCTCTAACCTCCAGCCCCCACACCACCCATCATGCGGGTCCGCAATGGGCGGTTCATCTCCCGTAGTGAATATTGATCCAAATATCTCTTAATGACGCTAAACCTTGTGAAGCTAAGTAATCATTGCCTAATGCAATGTTAATTCCTTTTGTTTTTGAGCTTCTACAAGGGCCTTCGCTTCCAAGCGCCTACTTTTGGTACTGGTGATACCACAGGCTATGGCGAGTCTCTCACTGACCCCTAATTTCATTAAACTGCGTACTTTAGTGCGTGCTATTTTTTATAAAGAGCGCCACTGCCGCCAGCGGAGTTTTTCAAGTTAGTTGTCGCCTCAAGTTAAATTTTATGCCACCCGCATTTCTTCTTTTTTCTCAGGATTTAAATTTACTTCCTTAATTATTGACCAATCGCGTGATTTTCCTGACCAACG
>NZ_JACJEW010000138.1:0-2541 GCF_014164315.1 Pseudoalteromonas sp. SG44-1 | reverse complement strand
GATTACATTGGCGTTTAGATGTCGGATTTAAAGAAGATGATTGCCGAATTAGGCGTGAAGGTGCAGCACCTGTATTTGCGGGGCTGAGACACATCGCATTTAATCAGCTAAAAGCAGAAACAAGCCTTAATAAAGGCATGCCCGCAAAACAGAAAAAAGCTATGCGCAGTACAGGTTACCTTGAAAAGGTATTGAAATCATAGGCTTTTTTCATGCTCTTGCCCTGCCCCCACGACTTCAAACTACGACTCACAAGCCTTGTTTGCTCCACTATCATTACCCAATTCAGTAAATGCAATGCGCAGCGGCGCAGGAAAGCCTGGTCCGCTTTTTTGGCAAAACCAAGTCGATTACTCCCTTAAGGCCTCAATAGATACCGAACAAGATATTTTAAGTAGCAAAGAAACCATCACTTATACCAATAACAGCCCTGATGATTTAACCCGTTTGTGGGTGCAACTTGATCAAAATATGTATCGCAAAGACTCGCGAAGCTCTATCGCCTCGCAGTGGCGTAGCTCTCATTTTACTGATGGTTACCAGTTTGACAAAGTAACCGTGATTATAAATAACAAACATTACGATGCCGATTTTTTAATTGACGATACACGAATGCGTATCGATTTAAAAAACCCTCTAGCTGCTCAAGGCGGTAAATTACAACTGCAAATTGATTACAGCTATAAAGTACCCGGGACATGGGGCGGTCGAACTGCGGTCACGCCTTCTAAAAATGGCAAAATTTTTGAAATTGCACAATGGTTCCCACGTATGGCAGTTTATGATGACTTACATGGGTGGAATAACAATCCTTACATTAGCTCTGAATTTTATTTAGAATATGGCACGATTGACTATACGGTTAATGTACCAAAAGATTATTGGGTGGTGGGCTCAGGTGAGCTAATTAATCCTGAAGAGGTGCTCACTAAAACGGAACAGAAGCGCTTAGCTAAAGCTAAAAAAAGCGAAGAAACCGTCTATATTCGCAACAAAGCAGATATTAATAACCCCGATAGTCGGCCTAAGGATGACCAGCGATTAAGTTGGCATTTCAAAATGGATAATACCCGCGATGTCGCATTTGCCGCTTCACCTGCGTTTATTATCGATGGCGCTAAAATTAATCTACCAGAGGGTAAAACCGCATTAGCAATGTCTGCGTATCCAGTTGAAGGCATTGGCAGTACTAAATGGGATCGCTCAACAGAGTATGTTAAAGCGAATATAGAGCATTTTTCCACTTGGTATCCTTACCCTTATCCTGCAGCTATTAACTTAGGCGGCCATGGGGCCGGTATGGAATATCCAGGAATTGTATTCGATGGTATGCAAGACAAAGACGATTTGCTTTTTTGGATAACAGCGCATGAGCTAGGCCACAACTGGTTTCCGATGATTGTAGGCTCTGATGAGCGCCGCCATGCATTTATGGATGAAGGATTTAACACGTTTATAGATGTTTATGCCTCAGATGCTTTTAATGATGGCGAGTTTGCTCCAAAACGTGACGGAGAATATGCCCCGAAAGGCGGTAACCCGGTTGATGAGATCTTATCCGTATTAGCCAATAATGAAGCACCTACATTAATGGCCCCAGCAGAGGCCACGGATGAGAAATACCGCCATTCTATTGCTTATTTTAAATCGGCGCTAGGTTTAGTGTTACTGCGAGAAGAGATATTAGGGCCAGAGCGATTCGATCCTGCTTTTAAAGAATATATCTCAACGTGGGCTTATAAACATCCTAGCCCTTCAGATTTTTTCCGCTTTATGGAGAGCGCCGCAGGGGAGATCTTTCTTGGTGGTGGCGTGGTTGGTACTTAAATAACTGGCAACTTGATATGGCAATAACGAGTGTTGAAGCCATTGATGATAAACACGGTAAAGGCACTAAAGTTAGCTTTAAAAGTAATCAAAAGTTAGTTATGCCAGCAACACTGCGTGTGCAATACAGTGATAATACACATGAAGATATTCGCATTCCAGTTGAAACATGGATGCGCACAGGTAAGCCGAGTGTGGTATTGCCTGTTACTAAAACAATTAAACGTGCCAGCCTCGATCCTGAGCATAAATTACCCGATGCAGATCGCAGCAATAATACGATTGACCTATAGAAGTCACAACGCCTGCTAAATACAAATTTAACAGGCGTTTGCTACTATCAAATATTTTGAAGGTTCGATGAGCTAATAGATAAAAAATATTAATCGGTGGCCCATTTCTTGATAAGCCAAATTTGCTAGCCACTCTAGGTTTAGGAAACCAGTTCTTCGCCAACGGGAAGTGTAAATATTTACCTGACCCGCAAATTTTTTTGCTAGTGACTCACAATGGTTATCTATTAAAAACGTGTCAGCATCGAGGTTTACAGCGCTCATCAAAAGCATATAAAAGTGTCAACGTTAATAACTGCGTATTCTCATGACTTTGATCACCGATTCTCATCAGCTTTGATCACTTGATTTATCATTTTGTAGAGCCGTTTTTAAATTAGCTTAACTGATCATCATCAGTCAATTTATTTAACTGTTTTCG
>NZ_JACJEW010000137.1:0-2567 GCF_014164315.1 Pseudoalteromonas sp. SG44-1 | reverse complement strand
CAGCTAAAAGCAGAAACAAGCTTTAATAAAGGCATGCCCGCAAAACAGAAAAAAGCTATGCGCAGTACAGGTTACCTTGAAAAGGTATTGAAATCATAGGCTTTTTTCATGCTCTTGCCCTGGCTATTAAAGCAGATATAAACGTAGCAATGCGCGCTAATTTATCTTTTGCAAAATTGTTAGAGCGCGCATAGTAGTAATATACATTACGAAATTAGACGCTTAAGGCACAGTATCAAAGCCAGTTATAGTGTTTAGCTCTTTTAACCAAGATGGGCTTGAACGACACCAAATTTGTGCTTTAGGAATAAGTTGCTCACGCTGCTCAATAGCCCCAATACGTAGGCCATAAATTTTATCGCCATCACCGACTGACGTTGCATACAAAGAGGTGCCGCAATTACCACAAAATCCCTGTGCACGCTTATTACCACTTTCGGCTGTTTTTATATATTCTTTCGGCGCAGCTGCAGTAAACGTAACCGCGTTAGGATGTGATATAACCACAGTGCGAAATGGGGAACTTGCGATAATTTGGCAATCAGTACAATGACAATTTATTACTTTATTTTCATCAACTTCAGCATGGTAAGTAACCTCACCACAATGACAACGTCCGGTAATTTGCATTTAAGATCCCTACATAGAATTTTAACTAACTAAAGTGGTATCACTTTACGCCAACTTCCCTTGTATTTTCAACAAACGTTTAGGTCATTAACGGTTTTTATACTGGGTTTTACAGTGGCTGCGCATAATAGCGGGATTGCGTAATTTTAAATGTTTTGTTGTACGGCCAGCATGGCGCTTGCGCCAGACTTTAAACGAACCCGATGAGATATTGTCGCGCATAAAACTAACTAACTGGGAATGATTTAAACCATAAAGGTTTTCAATGGCTTCAAATGGCGTGCGATCTTCCCATGCCATCTCGATAATTCTAGACACTTGGCTACTATCAAACATAACAGACTCTTCTACAAAATATCTTTATACCCGACATAGCAAGAATACGATCAATCTGTAACTTCAACTCGCCATGATGGATTCAGCCGATTACACCCCGCCCAATAAAGTTTAATTTTATTGCCTGATGGGTCTTTTAACACCGCTTCTCGCCATAAATAACGCTGCACGGTGATCACTGATTCAAACTCAAAGCCCTTAGCTTTTAAGGAGGCGACCCACTTTTCTAGTTCTGCGCTTTCAAAATATATAACCGCACCATTACTAAACACATCATCAGTTAATAATAAAGAAAATGTAGCTTTATTAGGGCACTCAAAGCGTGAGTAATGATCCGTTTTTACAATTTGTGTAAAGCCCATGGCCAGGTAAAATTGATTTGCTTTTTCGATGTCACAGACAGGTAAAGTGATTTGATTAAGGTTCATAGTCGTTACCTAAATATTGAGTTAGATAACGACTTTAAAACCTTAACTTAACTTGAGGTCAATTAGTAATTTGTATCTTGATATTAAGAAGCTTGATAGCGATTTGCTTGTTTGATGCTAGCAAAATCGTTAAAGCGAACACCGTGTTTTTTCATTACCTCAAGTACTTTCTTGCTGATCATTTGGCGTAAATAAAACGGTTGATTCGGCACAAAATGGTGGATCGTATGGGTATGGCCAAAGTTAAAACAAAACAAGTTAAACGGTGCGAACAAGCGACTCGTTAAAACATGCGTTTGCTCCAGCATGTTATTAACGCCGCCATAGTAATGCATTGATGAAGTCACAAAATTTAATGAACTTGAACGCACAATATTAGGCACAATCAACACCACCATTAAAAACTCAAACACCGCCATAGTGTCCAGCAACAACGCCGGCGAATTAGCCGCAAGTGGGGTAAATAAATCAACTAAATGGAACACAATTACGCTGTATAAAATAGCAAAGTACGCTGTGGTAACCGGAAACCCTGCGTTAAATACCTTAAAAAAGCTAAACCCTTTGATTTCTTTACTAAAACGTTTAGCGTTAATTAACAAGCCGAGTAAGCCATCAACAATTACCAACGCCCGTAACAATGGCTTTTTAATGCCATTACCCACTAAGCGCTCTTCTAAGTCTTGCTCAGTACCCGACACTTTATGATGATGTAAATGCATTTTACGGCGATACCATGGGCTAATAGTATTTGGGCGCATTAGCCACACTGTTAGCATCATAAAGTTATGTAGAAAAGGCTGGTTACTAAAGTACTGTTTATGGATCAGGTCGTGTTCAAGCTCGTGGGAAATTGACGCTGCAATGGCTGCTAAAATAATACATAGCCACGCAGGGATAATAGCGAAGTAATAAAGTGCACCAACCCCAATTAACGCACTGAGTGATAATAATAAAATAGCCATCCCGATAGTATTTTGATGGGCTAATAACGGGTGCTTTTGACGAAGCTTAGCTTCTTCAGCTTTAATCGCCTTAACAATGGCTTGAATATTTTCCTTAGCACTTAACGTGGTCATAAATAGCAACTGATAATCAAAGTTGCGCAAATGATACCCGAATAAATAAAAAGCTGCTAGAGCAACGAGCAACGAGCAACGAGCAACGAGCAAC
>NZ_JACJEW010000136.1:0-2607 GCF_014164315.1 Pseudoalteromonas sp. SG44-1 | reverse complement strand
GAGGAGTTAAAACCCTATTTAGACCCAACAGATTGCCAAGTTAACCGTCAGGAAGTGTGGTAATTAAAAGCTAAATCGCTCTTTAAAAATTTAAAAAATTGAACCTAAAGTGATGCATTTAATTGCTTTAGGTTTAGTTTGCAGCTTCTGTTAGTAGTGGCGTTGTTATTTTTCCTGATGGAAAATTAAGAAGACAGCCACCTTGAAATCCGCGTACTTTAGAAATGGAATAACAATGACACCATCTTAATTTTTTAGTGACTGATTTATCAAGTGGGCAAGGTGTACGACTTGATTTAAATCAGTATAACTGCGCCGCCATATTTAAAGCGCTCAACACAACCAGAATCACGTTTAGACTACGTGTTAAAACGTATCCAAAAGGTAAAGGTGCGTCAGTGAGTGATGCTTTTAAAGATAATAAGTTTATATTGCCAGTATCAAAACGCGATGAAGACGGCGAGCTTGAAAAACCAAATAAATGGCTCACAACCGAAGTGAATTTATCACTATTAAATTATGCGCTAAAAGAAGAATTAGGACTTGAGTAACAATATGATAAACACCGAGCAAGTATCTGAATTACGCCCCCCTAAAAAACCAACTGATATGGGGAAGTATTACCGAAAAGTTGAAGTCGATTATGACAACCTGTTAGGAGTAAACGATATATATTCAACTGATGGTCGTTATTACGGCGTATTATTAATGGGAAGTATGACGGATACGGATGATAGTTCTTATTCTTGGCTAGCATTAACCTTCTTTGCGATTGGAGCTATAATGCAAGTCCTTGGGTTATTTAAAGCAAAAAGTTTACAACACCTCTTGGACTCATTTCTTTTTGATCCCTTGTTTATTCTAGGGCAAGTTTTATTATTAATAATTGCTTTTATTTACCACCGTAAAGCGAGAATACCGCGAGGTAAATTAGTCGTCTTCGATCGAAAAACCGGCAATGTAAATTTCCCCGCGTTTGGTGGCAACCCAGAACTTGTTATACCATTTGAAGAAGTTGAGATGTATCGAGGCTCGTTAGGCTTTAGCTTGGGAAGAGGCATGCCTGTTACAAGTTTAATCCCTAAAAAATACCCTAAACATGGTAAAAGGGATTGCCAATACATAGTCGCGTTTGCTGATAGCTACGATGGGGCTTGTCAATCGTGGACATTATTAACGGAATTTATGGATAAAAATAAACCAATCCCTTTTGGGTTGTTACAGTCTGTTCAACACCATTTAAACAAAGGAAATAGTGTTACGTGGAGAGGTGATAAAATTGGCCCCTATATGGATAAGTATCCGCTCGATCCTGTCATAAAAAATAACTATAAGTATGTTTATCACGAAAATCGTGATGCAACAGAAGAGTACCCGAGGGATGAAGTTAATTATGTTATTGCGCCATTTAGTGATGACCCCGTATTGCTAGAGAAAAATATAAAACGTGCCTACGAGCTCAATATTTTACTTTTGTGATTAAAGTTATTTAAAAATAGATTTACAGGCCAAACGCTCTTTAACAATCAGAAAAGGAATTCAAACCTAGGCGGTGTATGCTGCCTAGGTTTATCGTCACGTTGATGATTAGAAGGCGCAATTAATAAGACACCCCCCTTTAAATACGCGTTTTTGGTGATGAAGTAGAATAAAAACAAACCATGCGCGAGGTAAACTCCCGCCTACAGGCGATGTAATACTGTTCTTTAAATTTGCGTAGACGGGGCTTTGTGTCGCGCAAATTTAAAAATAAAAACGACACTCACTCTGAATAGTTAAGATGGGTATCATCTTAATTCATGCGTTGCAGGGTTAGTGATAATTTTAATTGCGGCAGGGCTTATTTATTACTTTAGTGAATCAGAGGTTGAAGCATGGTTGCATGCATGCCCGTGGGGTAAAGCAGCTTTTATTAATGATGGCTCAACAAGTGTTCGAGCTGAACAATGGCGGAACCGCCCTGATTTAGCACTACTCGATGTCTATAATGCACTTTACAAGCCTTATACTAAAGTGGTTGCAAGCCACCTTGCCAAAACTATTTCAATTAGTTTATCGACTCCCGTTGCTGCGGTAAAAGAAGGTGTCGATACAAAGCTCTATTGGCGGGTAGTTAATCCAATACGTGCAAATATAATTGCACCTTATCGTGGTTATAATGTTGAAGCAGCTAAAAAATATGCGGAAATAATACAATTAAAAATGTCACGTTACACGAAGCATAGAGTATTTAAACAAATCCCCCTTAATTCCCCCATATTAGTTGATGCGATATGGATGCTTCAGCCTGCACGAACAGGGTGGCAAGCAGAAATAAATTACAATGCATTTTTGACTGAATTTGGTTTGCAGCCAGGCGACCAGATAGAACTCAAACTAGAAGCCACGGTGTACCCCAGTGGTAAAGGTCAACCAACAATTCAGGGGTTTAATAGTATTTATGGCTTACCAATCGAATATTACAAAGCAGGTGAAAAGCCATGGTTCTTTTCTTGGGGCGATGAGCGCAAGTATAGCCACCGCATTGGCCAAGTCATTAGCCAAGCCATCATTCATTTATAAAGGGTAAATTATAAAAAAGCCAAGTTTTAATAAGTTGAGTTGTAA
>NZ_JACJEW010000135.1:0-2608 GCF_014164315.1 Pseudoalteromonas sp. SG44-1 | reverse complement strand
AATGACAGCGACGGTTGGATAGCCTTTACCCTAACCGCCATTGGTTTGGTTCCATTATTAGGCTCTGCTATAAAAGGTGTGGGTAAAGTTGTAATTAAAAATAGTGGTGAGTCAATGGAAGCCGCCATTGCAGTGCTACGCAAGCTCGGTAAAGGCGACCCAGTAAAATACTTACGGGAAATAAACTGGCAAAATTTGGGCAAGCAAGCCGCCAGTGAAGTAAAAGCAGTTATTAAAAGCTTTAGAGATACTCTTAATGATATTTCAACCAGCTGGAAATACGACCTCCTACTGCCAGACTCAGCCATTGACGGCATGCAAGCCATGGTCAAACAGCTTGATGAAGTCACCCCAAAAATTGACCAAGGCGTTAAAACCGCCGCAAACGATATCGGCAATCGCGTAAATAAAGCCCTCGATGAGTTTGAGCCACCGGCAAGTACAGGTGTAGTGGGTAAACCGAAGAAAACCGTTGCCAATGAGCTTAAGCCGCCGAAAGGGAATGATTTAAAGGGGGCTACAGCGCTTAAGCGAGTCAGAAACCCAGCCCTTGATGCCCATTATAAAAACTTAGCTGCTTATGAAACGGCTTATAAGAACAAACTAGATGACGCTATTAAAAATGGTGATTCAAGCCATCGCATTGGTGCATTTAAAGCGAAGCTTACCGAAGTTAAAGGTGAACGTGCAGCAAGTGCCTATATGGCACAACACTTTTATAAGCCCCCGCCACCTGCGAAAATGGAGCTAGGCTTTGGTCCGGGCCCCGGTTTTGACCAAGTATGGGCTAAGCGGGATAAAAATGGCAACGTGCTAGAATACTTTATCGTTGAAGCTAAGGGACCTGGCGCCGAGCTCACTAAAGGAGCTAAGAAAGGCGATCAAATGACCACGAAGTGGATAAAAAATACAATTAAAAGCATGAGAAAATCCAAGAAATATCCGGCTCAAAATACACTAGGCAACGACTTATTCAATGCGAATGACTTAGATATACCGTTAAATAAAATTGTTATTGAAGCCGTTGAAAAAGGCGGTCAAGTCGTCGAAGGAAAATTACAACCTTTACCATAGAGAATTGATAATGCTACAGTTAAACCAACTATCGATAGAAAATATAGAAGAAAACATCTCACGTGCAAACAGCCATTTGGCCGCATGGATAGAGCGTTTTCAAGATAATACTAGAACCCCTGAACAAAATAAAAATAGCGTATTTAAAATAACCGATTTCTATTTTATGCTTGCATACGCTAAATACGCACTCGAAGAGCACTCAGAAGTAAAACCCAATTTTGAAAAAGCAGCACCGTTTGCTTTTTTATGCGGCTTCGACCCTAAATTAAAAACGAGTAATAACGATTGGACTATTCAACAAGAGCTAAATGTTGTTCTTCTCTTTGCTGAGCAGGATGTTTTAGAAAAGCTTAAACACAGTGAAATAAAGTTATCCAGCGTTCAACATCAAGCAAAACTCCAATACGCTGAACTATTAAAAGCGATTGGTACAGGCCAAACTATTAATAAAGATGATGTTGAGGCTGCTTTACTTGAAGCCAAAAACACTAAAGACAAAGATGTACTGCAATATATACTTCCTTTATTAGAAGCAATCTCGGCCTTAGTCTCAGGTGATGAATTACGTTGGCAAACTAGTATCGACAAAGCCATAACTTGGCATAAAGATGAATGTAAATTTGGTGATTTAAAAGATATGGAAGAAGGCTTTATCTGTTTAAATGCTCTTACTATGGCAAAGTTAGGCAAAGACATGCATGGTTGGCAATGCCAAACCGATTCACTATATTTACCTTTATTTTTAATTGATTAGTTTCGATAATCACACAACACGAGCCTATTATCTATGAGCAGTTTAATTCACTTATCACTTATTGACGAAGATAGATACCCTACTTCGCTTGACGGTGATGATGAAAGTAAATACCAACAGTTATTAGACATAACTCAAAAAGAAGCCATTCATTGGCAAAGCATTGAAATAAATTTGCGTGGCTTTGAGCCTGCGTTGCAATTATGGGACGCCATTGCGGGTAATAGCCGTTTATTATTGATTGCTAGCTTTAATTTTTATCCTCACAAACTACTCCCACCCGATGCGGATATCAGCGGTAGCTTTGGTTTTTTTCCTGCGGATATGGTTAAAGATTTATACGCGATAATGGAGGAAGAATACAATTTTGATATTAGCAACTTAGAAGGGCAGCAAATTATTGCTGAAATTGAAAAGGATGGAGTTGATGAAGTAAACCCCGAAGCCTATGACCTCGTTCGAGACAAGTACTTTGTAACCTTTAGAGATGCGGCTGAGCAAGGTAAATCAATCGTCGTACTCATTGAGCAATAATTAACTATATAGAAAGCGCTAAGGACAGCACATGCAACCAGACATTAAACACATCCCCCAACAACTTGGGCAATACTTGTACCAGCAAATAAATGAGCCGTGGCTTGAAGCACAACTTATTTTAAATTGCGAAGATGAAAACGTACTTGAATGCAAAGCCCATTATCAAACTGCTGCTGATACAAGCGAACAGCCGATTACCGTGACGGACGAGATAGTCGATTTATTCAACACCCTATTTGA
>NZ_JACJEW010000134.1:0-2617 GCF_014164315.1 Pseudoalteromonas sp. SG44-1 | reverse complement strand
CGACGGCGAGATTATTTGGAAGGACTAGCCTATTTCGTACAGGTAGTAGTGCAAATCGATTGGAAAAATATGGATGTGAGTGATGTAATTGAAACTTAATAATTATTTTTGGGGATCCCTTAGATTGTATTGTATGTATTTTGTACTTGTAAACTGTTTGTATATTAGAAATAACAAAGGTTTAGCTTTTTCAAATATTAGAAGATGAGAATGTAAATTTATGGAATTAAGTATAAAAGACTTTGATTTTCTAGATAGTTTTGATCATTTAGGGGAGTATTTCTTGGATGAAAATAAGAAAAATAAGCTTGATTTATTTTCACTTAGAATTAATGCTAATGATTTTGATTATGAAAAATTACAAGCAAATCTTTTAGAACCTTTAATAGATTTTTCACTCTCAAGAGCTGTTAAAAATGAGTATCAAAATAAACCAGCCAAATTGAGTAGAGAGGCTCGTAGTAAATTTATAAATTATATTAACAATAAAGGTGAATTGGGAGAGCTGTTGTTGTACAGCTTTTTAGAGTCTCATTTAAAAGCACCTAAAATATTGTCTAAATTAGAATTAAAAACTTCAACGAGCCATTATGTCAATGGGGCAGATGGAGTACATTTTCTAAAATTAAAAAATGGTGATTATCAAATTATTTTTGGTGAATCAAAAACTGAAGCGGGAATTGTTAAAGGCATTACTGAAGCTTTTAAATCAATTTACCACTTTAAAAATGAGATAAATGAAAAGGGAAATAAAAAAAGTGGGTTGCCTTATGAACGGTCTCTAATTTCTCGCCAACTAGGTAACGAAACATTCTCCGAAGATGAAAAGAAATTTATCAAATCAATAATTTACCCATCGCGAAATGAAAGTTTCTATGTAGATGATGCTTTTGGTATTTTCATTGGTTATGAAATGAAAATTGATGATATTGACAAAAAATTACCAAACTCAGAATTCAGAAATAAGATTAAGTTGCAAATAATAAAAGAAGTTAAAAGTCGATTCGATCATATTTCAAATAAAATTGAAGAATATAATCTTTTTGGACATAATTTTTATATTTATTTCTTACCAATAACTAATTTAAATGAAAGTAGGCTCCAGATTCAGCAGGAGATTACCAAATGAACTTTTTAGAATCATTATCTAAAGAATGCCTAGAGGATGAATATTTCATTTATTTATTAGAAAAGGCAGAAATAATTAATGGGGAAAGCTTTTTCTCAATCGAAAATAGCACGCTTTCAGAAAAAGAATTCAGTGATCTATTAAGATTTTCAGATATTTTATCTAATTCAAAAAGTTCAGACGCATTAAATAAATCTTTTAAAATTATAAGTATTTTAATTGAAAGGTATAAGGAAAAAGATTACTTTTTAAGCTTTGCTAAGTCAATTCTTATAAAAATTGGTAACTTTCCTGCGATAAAGTTTCTTGAAGATAAGTATGAGTTTCAATGTGGTATGCCTATGGAAAGGTTTATTTCCAAAACTATCAAAGAAGATTATCAACGAATTCCTAATACAGATTTAACCTTTACTGATTCTCAGTTTGAAATATTTGAAAGGCTTAAGAACAGTAATCATTTTAGTTTTTCAGGACCAACCTCATTAGGGAAATCATTTGTTATAAGCTCTTTTATCCGATTCCTAATTAGTGAGCATAAGGAAACTGACAACATAGTTGTATTAGTACCAACTAGGGCTTTAATTAATCAAACAGTTAACCAACTGAAGTCTGAGTTCAAAGACGTAAAAAGCTATAAAGTTTTAGCTTATCCGAAAGTTCCCACATCATTCAAAGCCGCTGATGCAAGATTTATTTTTGTTTTTACGCCCGAGAGGTTGCTGGCTTATTTGAGTGATCACAGTAACCCAAAACTTGATTACCTATTCGTAGATGAGGCTCATAAAATAATCTCAATCAGAGACTCTAGAAGCCCTCTTTATTATCACGCTATTTTGCAAGCAGAAAAGAAAAGTGTAAAGCTGTTCTTCGCCTCACCAAACATTCCTAACCCAGAAGTGTTTTTAAAAATTTTTGAAAAAAGTAACGATGAAGCCTTAAGTATAAACAATTCCCCCGTATCGCAGAGCCGATATTTTATGGATTTTGTAAATAAGGAATGCACATTATTCACCGAACAAGGTAATGATATAAAAATACCATTGGATTTTTATGAAAAAGATTTTTTTTATTGGCTTATTAAGTTATCAAATAAAGATAAAAGTATTATTTATTGTAACTCTAAAAGAGATACTATAGATTTTGCATTAGAGTTTTCAAAAAAATTACCACCAAAAAAGAATGAAAGTTTAAACGAACTAATTTCAATAGTTCAAGATAATCTGCATGCCGACTATTTTTTGATTGATTGTCTAAAAAAAGGTGTTGGTTTTCACTTCGGCAATTTACCTCAAGACATAAGGGAAAAAGTAGAGATACTTTTTGCAAAAGGTGATGGTATTGATTATTTATTCTGTACATCAACCCCCCTGTGTCAGGATAGTTGTCGTCTCTAACTTTTAATAGAGGCAGATAAAAATGAGACGTCGATTTACACAAGAATTTAAAGTTCAAGCGGTTGAAAAAGCATTATCTCAATGTGATGATGTT
>NZ_JACJEW010000133.1:0-2631 GCF_014164315.1 Pseudoalteromonas sp. SG44-1 | reverse complement strand
TTCAGTTTTGACTTGTTCAATGAGTGTATTCATGACTTACCTCCAAGTTATGGGATAACCCCAAGGTAAGTGTGGCTCAAATGGTCAGAATAGGATCTCCGCGTAGCGGCTTAGTTCAACAATTTAATAGTGCGCTCATCGCGCATATTTTTGCCGATTTAACGCTTATTTATCTACTTTTAACAAATTACCTAAGGCATTACTATCACTAAGTTTTCTAAAACTTTAAAGTAAAGTTAAATAGAATAATTTACGCGCGCCGCTCATTTTCATGAATATATGCGCAAAGAGCAGTTTCACCAATCAATTAACTACGATATTTAGCCAATCTCAATGACCGGTTATCGCTCTATGCCGAAGTACGCCTGGGTGCCAATTGCGGACGTTCGTAACACCCACATAAAGGGCAGTAACACGTGGGCTAAAATCCGAGCAAAGTGACAGAGCCCACGTGTTACTGTCCCAGCGAAGCGCCTTAATGTGTTTGTTAGGTAAATTTTGGTAAATCCAATCCCTGCTCGTTAGCAATGCTCAACATCGATTCCACATATATCTCTCTGGATTCTGGTGTTGAGTGATACGATGTTCCAATGAACTTTAAATACTTTGGCTTAACACCCCTTGTAATACAGATATTAATGCCTTGTATGGACTTGTGTACTTCATCAGAGATAGAAATAAAATCACGATCCATGTCAAAGTCATCAGATTGGTACTTAAAAAGTTGTGGCAAGCTGCCTGCTGAATAAATGCGCGTAAGTACATCCATTGAGCGTTGAATATCCATGTTACCGAATTGTTTATCTAGGAAAGAAGTAACGCCTGAAGCACAAAAGCCAACTCTAGAAATACAATTTGGATAATTCTTAGAGTCGGACTTAAATAACGTATCAGATAGCTCTGCTATCGCAGCTCCCACACTATCGAGAACTTTACCACCATGAAATTTGAAGCCGATTACTTCATAGAGTTTAATAAACTCTTGACCGTATGTAATTAAGGTCATCATTACACGAGTGCCAAAAAAGTCAGCAAATGCTTCTATACTTTTACTATCGTTTTCACTTTCGTCTTTGTGTTCATTATGCGAATGCATATAGTGAGCAACTTCATGGCTAATGATTAATGCGTAGTAATGAAGTGCATCGATGCCATCAACTGCAGCATAACAAAAATCATTAGAAAATCGGATGCGAAGGTCGTCTCCTACGCCAACAACGCTAGCGTGATGCCGCGAAGTAGAATTTAATTCTACTTTTAGCTCAAAGTTAGCAGCAGGAGTAAAAAAACTCTCTAAGTCCTTTTTGGCTGTCAATACTACATCTTGACCTGTTACCATGTGATTTTACCTAACGAGACTGTAGAATAACTCCAACAGCCAAATTCAATAAAGAAACGAGCTCCTGTGATTAACTCTAAGCGTTTTTAAAGCATTAGGTAATGCATTTAGAACCCATAAAACAGGTTGTTTTTCTTAAAAAAGAGTAATTCTACAGCCTCAACGCTAAGCTTTGGGGCGTTAGCACGTGGGCTAAAATCCGAGCGAAGCGAGCCAGCCCACGTGTTAGCGTCCCAGCGACCGAAGGGAGTGCCAACAGCGTTTTGTTAGGCGTACAACTGAAAGTACGCAGCTTTGCTGCCACCACTAGCCAATTAGGCCGCGTATTTAAATTATTGAATTTAAGATAAAACAACCCTGTGCGAAATGCCAGATGTTAACGACAATGCTGGATAAAAGAGCGAGTTTAGAAAGCTGATAATGCAGAATGTTGGCGTTACGATATTGATGAAAAACGCGTTGCTAAAGCCGTTGAAACTACCGAAGAAGCAAGCCGGAAAAACAACCTAGCGAAACAACCTTGATGCCGTAATGTCACGTCTGAACCCACATTTTAATGCTGTAAGCAAATGACGCCTAACGCCTCAAACAACGGCTTGGTAAAGTTGGCGGCCTTTTTGCCCATGCAAAAAAGCTGACAGCTTTACCAAGTCCGCTTGCTTTGATTTGATACTCATTGAGCCTCCTCCCCAGCATCGCGATTATTCGCTACGCTGAAAAGGCAACTAACCTTTATAGGAGAAAGCTCATTGAACTTTTACAATAACATGCATCCGTATTATTGTGGTATCGATTTACACGCGCGATTACTTTACGTCTGTATCATTGATAATACAGGACTTATCCTTGTTCACAAGAAAATTAAAGATGACCCTGAAGCGCTACTAAAACTACTTAAGCCGTATATCGGTGACATTGTGGTTGGCGTAGAGTGCATGCACTGTTGGTATTGGGTCGCTGATTTTTGCAAAGAACACACTATCGACTTTATTCTTGGTCATGCGCTATACATGAAGGCGATTCATGGCGGTAAAGCTAAAAACGATAAAATAGATTCACATAAAATTGCCAAACTCATCCGTGGTGGTAATTTCCCACTTGCTTATGTGTATGACAAAGATATGCGTGCTACACGCGACTTATTACGGCGCAGAACTAAAATCGTCCGTCATGGCGCTGATTTAAAAGCCCATGTCGCCAATACTGCCAGCCAGTACAATTTACCTGCCCATAATGTCAATTTAAAAAACGTCTGCGACAGAGAAAAAATGCGCTATTACTTTCCTGATCCC
>NZ_JACJEW010000132.1:0-2648 GCF_014164315.1 Pseudoalteromonas sp. SG44-1 | reverse complement strand
GATCGGCAAAATCATTAAGAACACAAAAGTGATCATTATCGCGTGATTTTCGTGATCAAAGCTTAATGAGAATAAGCGATCAAAGTTAATGCCATTGGGTGATCAAAGCTGGTGAGAATATGCACCATGAAAACAATCGATTTTTCTCTAGCAATTTAATGCAGTAATAAAACGTTTGATAAGAAATCGAGTCAGACTGGGCTTTAGGTACTTTCCTTGATGTTTTTACGCCATCATCTCCCTTAATGCTGACTTCTACACTTTGATAGTAAAAATCATAAAGTCGGTACATTTGGGTATAGCTAATCCGATTAAACATTTTCTTACCCAGCCGCCTAAGGAACTCTTCAATATTCTTTTCATCTTCGGGCAATCTATTACGGTATTCTGTAGATGTTGTATGCCTTCCTCGCTTCGGTGAGTTTTCCGAAAAATCAGAAATAGGCTGATAATTACAGCCACAATATCGATAGTTCGGGTACATCGCCTCTAGACATGCACCTCTATAAAAGTACTGAGACAATAAACGTGCAATATGAACCGCATTGACACCAGTTGCTATGCTTAATGTTTTGATATGATGCGATGCTAAATTGGTATACAGGTACTCGTAACGTTTTTCATCATCTTCAACAATAGGAGCGATAAGTTCATAACGATCTTTCGCATCTTGTATCCTTTCCGAGACTATTTTATCCCGCTTTAATTTAGGCAATTGCTTAGGAATATAAAGACCATTTTGGTACTCAGTTTTTTCTACTAAATAATCATATTTAGAAATATGGCGATTGAACTCGTCTATGCTTGCACACAATGGCTTACTTTGTACCCGGCTAGGTCTTATCGGTGAACGCTTTGGATCTTTAGACAATGATTTACGGGCTTTAGGTTGCTGATTCAGATCAAAATAAGCAATTTTTCCATGTTGATAGTTAACATCAACAACCAATAAATTTATTGAGTTTTTTTCTGTATGAATAATGGTGTGTTTATGAAACATACTATGCGACCTGTTTGAGGATAAGAGGTCTATATGGATTTATTTTAACTTCAAGATTTGCTGGTATTTGATGAGTCCAAATTCCCCATTGGAACAAAGCATATAAATCAGAGTAAGACAGCATTAATTTTGATGTTAGCTTTTCCAGGTTAACTTTTACTTCATCACTTTCATTCGCTAAACATAAACTTACGAATTCATATAAAAACCGTTCTTCATGCTCAATGAATTGATTTTTGTATTTTGCAGACTCTCGATGTGCTTTTAGGTTATGGGCGCAAATTTTAGAGATATGAGCATCAGTTATGAGCCGATATAAAATCCCTAGTTCCTCGTAGTACCTGCGCTCCAATTCAAGCTTGAACAAAGTACGATGTACGGAAATCGGATGTTTTGATTTAAAATCAAGTGAGTCCATTGGTTTATATGAACGAGCTATTTGAGTCACTTTCCTTTGGATTGGATCGTATTCTCGGCATAATAAATCTGTAGACATGATGTAAGCCTCACCATCACTATCTTGAGGGTATTTACCGCCCATTTCATTCGCGATTTTAATTGCTCGCTCAATGTCCCATAGTGGGAACTGTTCAAAATAATCGATGATATGCGGAAGGGATTCGTAATAGATGCCTGCACGATACTCACCATCAGATAAAAAGTGATGATTACGGCCTGCTTTAACGCCTCTAAAGAAGTGTCTTCGAGTTCCTTTGGGACCACTCCAAACTTTTATGATCGGCTGAAACTCTCCTTTAGCCATGCTATCAATCCATTTTCTTATACTCCCTGTAGCTTTATTTATTTTTACTCTCATTTATCCCACCTCTTAATCGTTAACTAAAAGTTCAGATACAGGGTGATAAAAAGCTGATGATTTAATCGAATTTGTCATTTTTAAAATCTCATAATGTAAATTTCAAAAGACTTATAGCACCAAATAAAAACAAGATCAAGCCATTGATTTTATTAAGTATTTTGACATTTCGCTTATTTATTTAAATAGTAAATCAACAATGAATTTTTCCTAAAAAACAGAAGTTTTCACAAAAAACTGTTAACTAATTGATAGGGTTTAGAAAGAATGTTTGGGTAGGTAATTACTATTTAATTAACGATCTGCAATGTCATTATTAAATTAGAGGTAAGTAGTAATTATTTTTATAAAAATAGAATGAAAATAATTTTAAAAAAGTGATTATATTTTCAAAAATGTTTAGATCTCATCGTTTTTGCAACGCACTAACATTTGAGCAAATGAATTTTTTAAGGGGTGATTGGCAATGTGTAGATCTATCACTTTGACTGATTTATTAGGAGGTAAAAGTGGCTACTGGATACCTTCGACGCTTTAGCGTCGGTATACCTCATTTCTCTGAAATGAGAAGATAACCATGTAGATTAAAGCGATCTGTGAGAAGAAATAATCTCGGTAATATTTATTTTTATTGTCCTCAATTATATAAGGAGCACTTGTTTTCAAAAATTTACAGTAGAAATCATCGTAAAAGGGTATTTCGACATCGGAGTTTTTCAAGTTAGTTGTCGCCTCAAGTTAAATTTTATGCCACCCGCATTTCTTCTTTTTTCTCAGGATTTAAATTTACTTCCTTAATTATTGACCAATCGCGTGATTTTCCTGACCAAC
>NZ_JACJEW010000131.1:0-2735 GCF_014164315.1 Pseudoalteromonas sp. SG44-1 | reverse complement strand
TTGCCTAGCGCAATGTTAATTCCTTTTGTTTTTGAGCTTCGACAAGGCCCCTTGCTGGTGATACCACATGCTATGGCTAGTCTCTCACTGACCCCCAATTTCATTAAACTGCGTACTTTGGTGCGTGCTATTCCTCTTATAAAGAGCGTCATTGTCGCCAGTAGCACATCCTTATCCTACGGCGGATACAATGATCTAAATCCATCGTTAGCTAATTAAAATGAAGGTCAAAATAGATAGCCTAATTTAGCGACGACAATGTTTTATAAAGAAATGGTAAAAGACTCGGTTTTATTGAGCCTGCTTTCCTTATGGTAAAAAGCGGAATATTACAGTTAACAAAGACATGAACAAATTGACCTTGCGCGGTCAAACGAAAGTGAATGCCTCACTTCATTCTGCGACAACTGTATTGCTTAGTTCATCAGATAGAAAAGCTGTAAAACACGATGCATTAATAAAGGTAAGCTGCTACCTCTCCAAATAAGCCACTTAAACACCTGTCATACCTTCCAAAACGCCCATTAAAGCAACAGCAAATGCTCTTTTTATATTTTACGTAAAAGTCAGTTGTCGATTGAATCAAAATAGGAACTCAGCTATGGTTAATGCATCAATAAAAATAAATTAAAAACGAGTTATTCTACAGCCTCGTTATGTTGGCATTGGAAATCTCATGGATTATCTCGCTCTTTTAGGTTTTGGAATTGCCGGATTGTATATTTGGTTTGCACCGACAGAAAGATTATTAAAAAATGATTATGGTTTAGCCAAAATATATTATTGGAGAGCCAAGGATAAAGATGTAGGTTTAAAAAAAGCACGCGAGTATTACACCAAGCTAGGTAAAATCTTTGTTTTTGTGTCAATCGCTGGTCTTTTAATAAAGCTATTCTTTGTCTTGTTGTCGTCTGCAACATAACACATATGAGCCTTAACTCTGTCAATAGGCACTAGTATTTTATTTGACCGTTTTTATTAAGTGACGGTCAATTCTAAATCAATAAACAAATTCGTTTACTTCGTCTGTCGATGTGGCTGTTAAGCAAGTAGCTTACGGCAAACACATATAGGCGCGTTACGCAGTAATCGATTATTGCGAGCTCATCGCAGCCAGGTTTTTCCCATATCCTTTTGGGGTAGCTGGGGCACTACGACTAAATGGATTTAGAAGGTAGAGCGAAGCAGGATGCCAGAGCCGAGACATTCATCGGTTAACCTCATCATGGCACTATTCAAGGCGGCTGGTTTCATCATTGTGATCCAGTTAGATTGAGGTGCGTAACGTAGTTATCAAGTCAGGTGTAAGCGACTTTGTTTATTGTATTAATGCACGCGTACTGAGCGTCTTATCAAGGCAAGTGGCTTTGGTCTGTAGGCATATAATCAGGTTAAACCTTGTTGGTTATTAACTCACCCAATTGATTGATGCTCAGCCTTATATCCAGTTAGATGTTCAGCTCACTCAGTACCGTGACTAACTCTTTAAGAATTTCGCTTCATCGAAAGAACAAAATTGACACCCATTATAAATAAATGCTGAAGTCATCAAACTTAACCGTGCAAAAAACTGCCTGCCCGCAATTACTCTTCGAGGAAATGTTGTTTGTAATAAATAACGTGACTAATGTCCGCTGAATACTGAATTTTAGACATAGAAAGGCTGCAAATTCGCAGTTTTTGAATTGCTTTAGATGGTTTACTATATCGCTCTATTTTATGCTAATAGCTTTTCACAATTTCTCACGTTTGCTCGCCGCTTTCTATTTAAATGTTCACAGTATCCTTCCTGCGATGTTGGCCTCCCGACTGCGCCATGAAACACCCGTGTAAAGTGGCTCGTGAGTTTTAACCAATTATCTGCTGAGATATTTACCCGCTCCAATAACCGTGAATGAGTATTATCTATATAACCGCGCTTATCTTCTCGTATACAACGACCTGTTAACTCTACAAGTTCTAAATAAGATTTTAACTCAAATGGTAAGCCCTTTGCCATGTGCTGCCTTGGCATACCGGCAAAGCGTAGTAATTGTATTGGTTGTTTACCGTCGGTTGCACTTTCAATCCGTTTTTGTACGCTCGTGTAATCCGATGTTTCTGGTGTGTGAGCTATCTTCGCTCTGATTGGGTTTAAATCAACATACGCCATACATGCAGCCAATGCGGCTTCATCTAACAGTGCTTGTGATTTGAAACGGCCTTCCCAAAATCGCCCTGTACATCCATCTTCTTTATTCGCCCTGCGAGCTATATCTTCATTTAATAATCGCATAAACCAGCTAATACTTGATAATCGCTCACGGTACTCATCGACGGTCTCATTTAAAAAGAAGCATTCTGCTTTCGTTAGCTTGCCCCCTTGAACATATTTATTTGTCAGCATGGTGCCTTTACATAATTTATGCCAACGGATAATAATGGCTTTATCGTTCAGTCGTTTCGCTTTTTTATCATCAACATACAACACTAAATGCGTATGATTACTCATCACCGCATATGCGCAAACATCAATACAAAACACGTTAGAAAGAGCCAATAGCTTCTCTTCAACCCAACACCTGCGATGCTCATATGATTGGCCAGTAAAACGATCTTCGCCACATAGATAGGCTCGACGTACGCACCTAGAAATACAATGATAGTACTTTGTATCAGCCAAACTTATCTGACGCTTTCTCGCAATAGCCATGTGACAACCTGCTCATTTATTGTGCTAATAATAAAATTAGTAC
>NZ_JACJEW010000130.1:0-2773 GCF_014164315.1 Pseudoalteromonas sp. SG44-1 | reverse complement strand
AAAAACTGGTTGTTCTCAAATACCTGCAATGGTGCTCATGCCAGCGCTATACTTTATAGTCTTATTGAAACCGCAAAGGCAAATGACCTTGTGGTGCATGACTATATCTCTACTTGCTTACAGCGTCTTGCTGAGCAGCCTGATAACCTTGAGCCACTGCTACCTTGGAACATTAAGCAAAGCTAGGTGTCGTTAGCTATACGCTTACCCTCTAGCAAGTGCTTTGATTGGAAACTCCTATCAACCAACTGGTCTAGCAGCTGATGTAAGCTAAAATTAGATGATTTCGTTGATCTATCAAATAACCAAGCGTGAGTTTCAACAATCAAAGAGGCATACATTGTATCTTGTATAACATGAATGCTCCTTTGAACCTGTGGCTCCAAATGTGTAAAAGATTCATGCAAATCAATTGATGTTGATAACAGTTCTTTTCGTTCGAGTAGATTTAAATAGCCAATCATCACTGCATCAACTTGCTTTTTAAACTTCGGAAGCTGTTCTTTTCGCATTTTTACCCTCAAAGTACCAACGCATAGTTCATTTGCCAAGTGCTGGCGCTAATTTTGGGAGCCAAAATTCGTGACAGTACGATTTCAATTGGAACGTCTTGTGTACGCCCAACATGGGCATTGACTTATGAGGTGAAAGTCCTCTGTAGGAAGATCACCGTTTAAATAACATACTGTTATTTAAAGATAACTACTAGCGAATGGCAAGGGCTAAATCGCGAGAGATAGTCTGGAGGAAGCAGCTAGCACAAGATAGCGAAGTCATGTGATCTAACGGCCACCGTAAATGATGCAGTTGCGCAGAGACAGTCGATGCACCTTATTCGGGGAGTTCTGATAAATAAACACGCATCCGCGCTAACGCTTGGAGATTACCAGTTAGGGACTGGTTGTTCAACCCTTGGCGTTCTGGTTGCTGCGACCTACAGCGAGCGAAATAGCTGTAAACAAGCGTTAGTTTAGACGCGCTTTATCGAGTAATCGCTAAAGTGATTTATCAGAAGTCAGCAGACGGTATAGTAGCCAAACGCCCATCGTAATGGAGGGGACACGGTGAAAAGTGCCAAAAGCGAACACTCATAACCTTAGTCACTTGTTATGCATTTATCCAACCGGAAACCAGGAGCTTAAGATTATTCCATCCGGATAATACACCTATAATCGTAGCGATTGTTACTACTATAGATAGTATAAACATCCATTTTTGAAGTTTATACATCACATATATGCTTTGTACTGACAAGTAGTTTGTCAACCCTGAGTCAATTATGGCTGCGGATTCCTTAACTTGCTTCAGCTGATAATTTGCATTATCAATCGTATTTTTTCCTAAATCCACTGTTTCTTTTCTAAATAGATCTATTAGTTCACCAACCTCTGAAATTGAGCGTGCTATCCAACGCCCCGATTGCTTAATTTCGTGCTCAAACCTCGAAATAATTACTATCGTTCTCTTTAGCTCCTGAATATTGTATTGGTTTCTTTGAGTTAGCTTTTTTCTTTTGTAAAGATTTTTAAAGCCATGGCCGCGCAAAATTTCAACTTTGTTTCTGTATTTTTCTATAACACTAAAAATCGTAGATGAAACAGCTATAGCTCTCACTTTATATTCAAGAAAATCACCAAATTCAGATTCATTCTTTGAGTCAAATTTGGCCACCACGTCTGATACCATATATTTATGATTGTTAGACCTTGGTCCTGAAACTAAAAAGTCTTCCCCTTCTAAAGTATCAAATCCATTAGCATCTATTCCGTACTCATTAAGCCAGCCACTATATTCAAGCAGCCAATTTCTGCGTTCATCTGGTTCTATTGGGTTCCCAGATATTTTGTAAACATCAATATATGATACTGCATCCATTGTTTGAGGCTTCCAGCTAAAGCCTTTTTTTACCCAAGCCTCAATTCCTGTTCTGACGGAGTCTTTTTTATTGTTAATAGATTTAATAGCACAATCGGTACCTGTACCCACTGTGTATCCTCGATGTAGACTACTAAGAGGCCAAAACTTTTTAAATTCCACGGGCCCAAGATAAACCTGATTTTGAATCTCGCTTAATGCTTTGCTTACTGAATCATTCAACTGAAACTCAAATATGATACATGCTACAGATGGAAGTATTCTGTGAAACGATAATGAAACATTTTTAACGTCTAGAGGTAGGCTTTCATCCACTGCCACATAAGGAAGGTAAACCCCTTGCTCCCTTGCTATATAGCCGAGATTGTGCCAACTACTTGCATGTAATTTATCTATAGACTCTTTAAGAGATGTAACAAACGTCTGTATGTTTTCATTTTTTGGGAAATATTGTTTCAATCCTTTGATCACATTATCAAAATCTTCGTGCTCAAAAGTTAAAACCAAAGTTATTTGGCTTAGTTCTATATTTGATTCTTTAGGCGAATTTCGTCTTTCAAGTTCTTTAGACGACCATTTTTTCTGTCGCTCTCTAATATCCTGTAAACTTGAAATCGTGCCTTTTCTGAATCTAGGAAGGCCTTCAACTAAATCAAGAATTTTGGTTGAAATTTTGAGTTTTAAATTATCCATTTATAAACAGCAACCTTACTTCGATTTTGATGCATAACATTTTAGTATTTATGCGACACGCTGTTTGTGTTGCATAATCGCTTGTGTACGCCCGACATGGGCATTGACTTATGAGGTGAAAGTCCTCTGTAGGAAGATCACCGTTTAAATAACATACTGTTATTAAACGATAACTACTAGCGAATGGCAAGGGCTAAATCGCGAG